>JAKACM010000003.1 GCA_021821465.1 Bacillota bacterium | reverse complement strand
CGCACCATTGGGAACAATTTTTTCCCGCCTCCCTTTTCACCCAATGGGTGCCGTCTCATTATCGCCGAAATCGGCCTGGGACCACGGATCCGTCCCCATTTGCGATGACCTCGTCACGGATTCAGGGATTAGAGATCCGAACGGGTAGAAAAGAGGAAAGGTGCGCAGAAAGTGTCAACAATACACCACGGACAGATTGCCGCGGTATAGGGGCGATCTGTCCGCGGTGTGAGAATCCATGTTCGGAATCGCGTATAGATAGTAAGTAGGGACGCAGGCATTTTCGCGCTTCGTTCTGTATTGTGAATATCTTACCCCGATGTTTTTTCGCTCAGGCAACGCTGAATCCAGTTTCGCCACCATCCTGACAGAGTGGAATCAAACCTCGGGGTACCACCTGATCGATCTGCCGGCGGCGACCTTTTGCGGGACGGGTGGTTTGCCCTAACTGCGCGACCACATCTTCCGCTCGTCCCAAATATTTTTACAACACTAAATGGGACTTGCCGTCAATCCGTTTCGACGCAACCAAATAGTAATAAGTGTCAGCGTCATAACTGCGAAAGTTTCGGTAGATAAATTCCAGCTAAGATGTGACGGGTGCTTGTTCCTTCAAGAGCTTAATAAAAGCGCGCATCCACTCCGGATGATCCGGCCAAGCTCTAGCGGAAATCATGTTTCCGTCCACAACAGCGGCGGCGTCAACGAATGTGGCTCCTGCTGCTTCCAAGTCGGGTTTTAAGGCCGGATATGCCGCCGAAGTTCGGCCGGTCATGACTCCTGCAGCGGCCAGGGCAATGGGGGCATGACAAAGCTGGGCCACAGGTACCTTCTTTTCAAAAAAGTACCGGACAATACGGGAAAAATCGGGGTCATTGCGGATGTATTCGGGAGCCCGTCCTCCCGGTATGATAACAGCGACGTAGTCAGCGGGATTCACGTCTTTAAAAGCCACATCGGCTTGTACGCGGTATCCGAGTTTTTCGGTGTAGGTCTCAAATCCCGGTTCAAAGTCGTGCACCACGGTCTGCAGTACTTTCTTGTTAGGGGCGGCAATATCCACGTCATAGCCTTCTTCTCGTAGGCGTTGGTAGGGATACATGACTTCTAGGGATTCTGCGGCATCACCGGTCAAAATCAATACGCGAGGCATGAAAAACTCCCCCTTGTTATCAGGTATTATGGTGTCGATTGTTACATTGTGCCTTGCTTCGGTGGGATTAGGGCGAGTCGGATATTTTGCTCCGATGCCGACTTTCACCCATGCCATTGAACCGATATCATGATAGCAAAAATCGGAGCCGGGTGGAGAGAAGTCTAATTCTGGCCGTTTTAGGCACTGAGAAGTCGACCCCGAGGAAATGCCATACCTTGATGAAAAAATCTCCGATATTTGGAAATACAACCCACAAAACGCTTTCAGATCCTTAGGAAGCTGGTTTGGGGAGATGCAGTCGAATATCGTGAATTAAAGATGTCCAGGAAATGAGACCTTCGTGATACCAGAGAATTTTTCCTGACGGAGATACGAGAGCTTGAGTCGGGATGCCGGAAACACCATAAGAATCGGCAATTTGCGCTTTGTTGTCCAAAGCAATGGGGAAAGGTAGATGAAGATGGCTGGCATAATTCTTCACATGTGCGGTAGAAGACTCACTTTGCCGCAAATCAACGGCTACGACATGGGGGTAAGAGGGATGATGCAAGTCCCACTGTTGCAAGTGGGCCAAAATGGGCATCTCTTCCTGGCAGTCGGGACACCACGTGGCAAAGAAATCGACTAATCTGACGGGACTCCCTGAACCTACTTGGACAGATCCCATTTTGCCTCCGGGCATGATGGCATGGAGATCAAAGGAGCGGTTTACGCTTTGAGACGGTCCAATAGATGGCGGGTAGTACGCCAGTTGTCTGGCCGGAGGGATCTTCACAGAAGGATGTCCCGGCAACAAGGGGACGACATGTTTTAGGATATTCTCCACTTGGGCTCCGATAGCCTGGGTGGATGCACTGGGGGAGTTGAGATAGACCCAGTGTTCATGACCGTGAGGACCGATAACGAAAACCCCCGGAGTATGGTTAATCAGTGATCCGTGAACAACTTGGGTTTGCATAAAATAATCCCGCCAGACCATTTGGAGTTGGGATTTTGCACCCGTTAAAAATTGCCAGTGGTGAAGTATATGATATTTATTAGACCAGGCAGCCACATCGCCGGTGGAGGTCGTCACAGGATTGGCATTGATAGCTACAAAAGCCACAGACTTGTGGTGAGATCCCAGATCATAGAGTACGTTATGCATAATTGTGGAAATCAAGGGACTGACGACATTCCCCGCACTATTGACAAATCCCATCACGACAACCTTGCCGCGCAACGATTTCATGGATACGGGCTGCGAAAATTGGTTGGTGAGATGAAAATTCGGAGCCGGTTTGTTGTTGAGCGGCGCACCTGGATCAACTGAAGACGGCTGTTGAGATGAAGAAGGCTGGGTGGACGGCCTAGACGCCGCTACGTGGACTTGCGACACTGTTTTGAAGACCCCAAAGGCGATAGCAGCCAGGGCGGCAAAAATGACGACAGTAATGGACCATAAAGTAGTTTTGCGCATCTCTTCAAAACCTCCAGACAAAACCTAGGAAACACCAAGACCCGGACCTAAAAGCCAATACCATGCTAAATAACAAGCGGCACCCATGATAATAAGGGCACTGAGCTTCTGGACCATGGGAACAATTTGGGCAATAAGGCGTTCAACCAAGGTGCGGGCCAAGGCTGTAATAGCAGACAACCCGGTAATCACTGTGGCCACTCCCAGTGCAAACGCGCCATACACTAACCACGAACCGGTAGCTCGGGTTGGGAGATTTCCCGTCACTACCACCATGAAAACCGGAAGGCTGCAGGTCAAAGAGACCATACCGTAGCTGAGGCCATAGGCAATAAAGGCGAGAGCGCTGCCTCGCTCGAAAAAATGCTGCAGTCGGGCCAAGGCCCTGGTTCCGGGAATACTGGCAAAACTCAGCGAACCACGCCAAGTAAAGACAGCAAGAACAGCAAGAAGCAATGCCATGATTAACGAAAACACCGGCACGATGCGAAAGAGAATTTGACCAATGACAGACAAAAGAATACTGGCAACACCAAAAATTACCGAAACCCCGAGAGAAGTCAAAAGCCCGGCCTTGACGCCCTGTACCCACTGCCACTGTCGGGGATAGACTCGGCCTGAGAGCAGGTAAAGCAAATACGACGGCAGCATAGCCACCCCGCAGGGATTAAACGCGGTAACCAACCCGGCTGAATATGCAAGCATCTCAGGTACCGACAAAAATTGTCAATCCTCCTTGTGCCTTAAAAAGTCACGGAATAAACGTGTCGACGGATAACTCCCGAAATTCTTATCCCTTGCCGATAGCACACAAGATAACACTACTTTATGTGGATTATGTCCCATTTCAAGGCGTTAGGCAATCGTCACGAAGCAGGGGACAATTATTTCATACGCGGGAGTAGACCTATGTGGACTACTCGCCAAAGGTCATGCAAAAACCAAACTTCTTGTGATGCTTAGATCACGATCCCAAGGTTGCGAATTTCCTACAAGCGATCAAAGAACCAGAAGGACTCGGGCTTTCTTGTGTGACGATTGAATTGTGATATGGCTTTCATAAAGAGCAAATTTAGTGAAGACTCGGGCGCGCAAAAATGAACGTCAATGGAATCATTCAGCTTTCTTTCCCCACCAATTTCTGGGAAGTATGAATAAATGGTATGATCCTGGATAAAATTGTTCCTTTGGTGACGACAGGTAGTTGTTAAAATGAAGACAAGGGAACATGTAATGGGATCCAAAACGTGCCGATAATTTAGATGTGGAGGTAGGAGATTTGGGTCAACACACAGATTCACAGATGCCTTTTTGTCCCCGGTGCCATCGAGCGGTCCGTAGTGGGGACCGTTTCTGTCGACACTGCGGATATGACATGAAAGGCAGTGCGGACACGGTTGTGGCAGCCTCCCGCAACAAGACGAGACTAGGGGCCAAGAAGCGCGTGCCTCGGTGGCCGTTTGTCGTATCCGGTATCGCTGCAGGAGTGGTGTTAGCGTTGGTCCTGGGGAGTCACACGCAGAAAGCAGACACAACCGGGGCATTAAAGGAGTCTTCACATTCGAGAAAAAACTCTTCCGGAGTTACGAAAACCACACCTTCGCCGTCTCCCAGTGTGTCACCGAGTCCCAGTTCCAGTTCCAGTCCCAGTTCGAGTGCTTCACCCAGTTCCTCACCGAGTTCCAATCCCAGTCCTTCTATAGGACCTTCTCAGGTAGGGAATTTTGTCGGCATAACAACCTCGTACCAGGGAGCGACACTGGGCATGAGTATTCCTCGATCCCTCAATCATCTCGAGGCGTCAAATCCGGGATCATGGCAATGGGGAAACAAAAAGGGGCAGATCAGTATGGCAGTGACAGGGCAAAAACCGGCCAACATTACCCAGCCGTTAGGGCCTCAGACATTCGGCACCGCTATTGTGCAGCAAGGCAAAGTGGTGTCTCAATCGATTTATGTCCAGTGGACGGTAAACCGGTGGGTGGCTGTGAATATTCAGGTACCCGCCAAACATGAAAGCTGGTTATCGCGTATTGCCCAAAGTGTTCGCGTCAGTTAGCAAAGATCACAACGAGGAAATGTGGCAGCACGGAGAATAGGGAGTGTACGGGCTTAGAGGGCAAGTTTAGGAATTGATCGACTGATTTGGAATTTATTTTTTGCTATTCCTTTCGGACCTCTCCTTATTCCTTCCGTCACTTAATTACCCAATATCCCCTGGGTTAAGGACCTGATAAACCCAGGATAGAGGGAAAATATCCCACACCGGGAAATTGCCCGGGATGTGGGATATTTTTACTTGGCCGGCCTATGTGTAACTCTAGAACTGTCTCTTCAGGCATCTTGTTCCACGTTCTGGCCCATAGAGTCGGTCTGTGCCATGGGGGTGGAAGGCTTTTTAGATTGCCTAGGCAGAAGCCATGTGCTGATCATAGTGATTAAGGCAAAGCCAAGAGCCATCTCAAAGGCATGGTGCAAGCCTACTGCGGCTAGACGCCGGGCCAAGGCTAGTAAGGACGGTGATAAGGTTCGGCGGTAGGCTGTGTTTAAGAGAAGCTGGGTAGCATGATTGGCGGTTAAATTTCCGAAACGGGGGAGGTTAATCAGGGTACCCATGAGAGCTACCCCCACGGATCCTCCTATTGTCCGGAAAAATTGGGTACTTCCGGTCACTACGCCGCGGAGTTCCCATGGGACCTGACTTTGTAAACCGATCAACAAACTGGTCAGGGATAACCCCAGTCCCGATCCAATGAGAAACGTGCCGATAAGAATCGCGACCTCTTGGGGAATTTGAGGAACGGCCAGAAAGATGGCACCTCCCACCAGCGAAATTCCTCCAACGAGGGCGATGGGGCGATAACCGGAACGGACAATGAGTTTACTCGAGACCATGGCTGCAACAGGCCATCCGATCAGCATGGGGGTAATCGCCCGTCCCGCCAAAGTCGGTGTGCCGAATTGTACGCTTTGCACGAACAAAGGAATATAGGAAATTAAGCCAAACAATAACATTCCGGCAAAAAGGCTGACCACGGTACTGAAAAAAATGAATCGTTTACGAAATAACGGCAAAGGTAAAATAGGTTCTTTGGCCGTGGATTCTACCCTCAAAAAAATCGCCAGAATGCCGAGACTCAAACCCATAAACGTAAAACGCGTCGGCAAAGTCCACGAGGCTTGCATAAGGCCAACCAAAAATCCGCTGACGCCGATCGTAAGGAGAAGAGTGCCTAATGCATCCAGTCGGTGCTTCTTCTTCTCCACATTTTCACGGAAGGTGGTGAGTAGAATCACCATGGCCAGAAGGCCCACAGGCAAATTAATTTCAAAAACCCATTGCCAGCTCATGTTTTCGACGATCCAAGCGCCGACCAAAGGCCCAACAATGGCAGAGAGTCCCCATACGGCAGAGAAGAGTCCTTGAACCTTGGCTCGTTGTTCCAAAGAAAAGAGATCACCGATTATGGTTAACGCCACAGGCAACACACCCGCTGCACCTAGGCCCTGTAGAGCACGAAATGCGATCAATTCAGGCATGTTTTGGGATAATCCGGAGAGTACGGAACCCAGTGTAAAAATAAAGGTTCCTGCCAAGAATACGGACTTCCGCCCATACATGTCTGCTAACTTGCTGTAGATTGGCACTGGGGTGGTCGAGGTCAATAGATATGCGGAAAACACCCAGCCATATATGGCAACTCCGTGCAACGCGTTGATAATGCTGGGCATCGCCGTGCCGACAATAGTCATGTCCAAAGCCGAGAGAAACATTGCCAGCAAGATGGCAATAACAATCCATATCTTGCCGCGTGAGCCCGTGGTAGGCAATCCCCAACCTTCTTTCTGTTCTCTGTGTTTTCGTGTCTGATGTATGGATTGAACCATACCTTGGCAACCTTCCCTCGCCTCTTGGGCAACGGAAGAATGCCGGTGTTCCCTAATTATTGGGATTGACCATCCACAAAGGCGTGAGATTGACGTTGAAGTCGCCACTCTTCGCTCGTGTTGGAATCCTTGAAAAACTTTCACGGGAGCCTGACGGACGAAATGTCTTAGACAATCAGCCATTGCCCTATCCACGGCCCCAATCTAGCGACACATAAACTCTATGGCATAGCCCACTATCTTGCCGGAGCCAGGTGAGTCATAAGAGTGGCTGAGCGACTACAGATATTGTCTGTTCAATAAGAAAAGCACTAATACAATATACCACAAAATGACTGCCGTTGCCGCACCCACACGGACAAGGGGAATACCGGAGGACGTGGTCGATTCTGGGCTTGGAGAAAGGACAAACAGGACGACTGGGAGGGCTCGTCACCAGATGAAATTGTGAAGAGTGTTGTTACCTATATACGTAAACTTGTCGCAAATATTTGTCAGGTGTCTTGTCATATGTCTCATTGTTCTTTACAATACACCTGTCTTGACATATGAGTACATAGGAGACGTCCATGCAAACATATTTATGGAACCAATTGGCCGAAGCGGGATTAAGGGAAGACATAGGCCATGGAGACATCACAACCCTGCTCACCATTCCGCGCAATTTGTACGGCCGTATGGTTTTGAGAGCGAGGCAGAATATTGCGGTATCGGGTCTGCCGATCATTATGGCGGTTTATTCGATTCTGAGTCCTTTGGTCAAAGTGGAGTTATTTAAGGACGAGGGGCAACATTCGGGGGTCTCTGAGAGCCTTGCGGCCGTAGAAGGGCCGGTTGATGCTCTTTTAACGGGAGAGCGGGTCGTATTAAACGTCTTGAGTTGGCTAAGTGGCATTGCAACCATAACGCGCGAAAGCGTGGATTTGGTATCCGATTTGGGTGTCAAGATTCTTGATACCAGAAAAACTCGTCCGGGACAAAGGGTTTACGAAAAGTATGCCGTCAGAACCGGTGGTGGATATAATCACCGATTCGGCTTATTCGACGCCGTCTTGATTAAGGACAACCATATAGCCGCCAGAGGCGGTATGAAATCGGTGCTTAAAAACGTACGGCAAAACGCTCCTTTTGGCACTTTTATAGAAGTGGAAGTAGACGGCTTTGAACAAATCAACGAGGCTTTGCAAGAAGGAGTAGATGGAATATTGTTGGATAACATGTCTTTGCATGAAGTTGGCCGGGCTGTCGCTTATATTAACCACCGTGTGGTGGTGGAGGCATCCGGCGGGATTACTCCTCTGAATTTGCGTGAGATGGCCGAGACCGGGGTGGACGGCATTTCACTGGGATATCTGACCCACTCCGCTCCCCATGTGGACATTGGGGCCGACTGGGAAAGCGAGTGGTGAGCTATCGCGCTTTGGTGATTGGTGAGGGAATTGCTGGATTGGCTGCCGCCTTGGCCATCGCTCGAGAAGGTTGTGTATCAATTTGTGCACCTTCTAACGGATGGCGAAGGGGCAGTACCTACCGTGCCCAGGGGGGAATTGCTGCGGCTTTGGGAGAAGATGACGACGAAAGCCGCCACCTGAAGGACACCATATTGATGGCACGGGGATTGGCTAATCGTGAAGCCGTGCAAATTTTGATGGAAGAGTCTCATAAAGCCGTGGCCCCAATGTTAGAGGCCGGCATTTTTGAGATGACAAACCCTAGTCATCCGACTTTAGGTCGTGAGGCAGGACATAGTCGATCGCGAATTCTTCATGCACCGGGGGGGTTAACGGGACGGGCACTGGCACGTCATTTTTATCAAATGGCCGTGTCTCATCCGCGCATACACTTTGTGGAAGGGTTCTCTGAAAAATTGATAATCGATGATCAAGGGCGCTGCCATGGAAGTTGGATTCGCACGTCATCTTCCGACGTTATGGCCATCACTGCATCTGCAACAGTCCTAGCCAGCGGAGGCTATGCTGCCTTGTGGCAGATGACCAGTAATCACCCCTTTTCAGTCGGTCACGGTTTAATGCTGGCATATGATGCGGGAGCCGAATTGTCCGATTTGGAATTTGTCCAGTTTCATCCGACAATTTTATCCCAAGATGAACCTCGGGGTGAAGCTTTGTTACTTACAGAAGCGCTGCGCGGATTTGGTGCCCATCTCGTCAATCCCCACGGTGAACGAATTATGAAAGACCATCCTTTAAAGGAGTTGGCGGGACGCGACGAAGTGGCTCGGGCTGTCTATGAAGAATCAGAAGCGTACCTCACACTGCGGCACCTTACCCCCGAACGGATTTATGCCCACTTCGGGCAACTGGCCGAACTACTGTCGGCAAGACATTTCGATTTGGCCCGAGATTTGTTGCCTGTTGCTCCCGGAGCCCATTTTGCAATGGGAGGGGTTTGTACGGATTCTTTCGGACAAACTCGGGTACCAGGTCTCTATGCTGCAGGAGAAGTGGCTAATACAGGTGTGCACGGAGCCAATAGACTGGCATCCAATTCACTGTTGGAGGCTCTGGTTTTTTCAAAACGGATCGCGGAGCATATCCAGAAAAATCTTCATCTGCCGGGAGATTTTCCAACAACCGATCCGCCCTTGCTGCACGAGACAGCGTCCGATGCAGAAATCTTGCAGCGTCTGGGAAATATTATGGACAAGGATTTTGGGGTGATTCGCGATCCTCATCTCATGAATCAAGGTCTTCGGCATATTGAAGCCCTGCAGTATCGGTATAATCACCGAATTTTGCGCTTGTGCCGGTTAATCGCTCAGTCCGCTTTATTGCGCGAGGAAAGCCGGGGGGCGCATTTTCGCCTCGATTTTCCCGCAAGTGATGTCAAATGGGCGGGCCACCTGGTTCATTCCTTGAGTATGGGCAGTCAATTCAGGCCGGCGTGAGAATCATCCAAAAAGATCGCATTTGGTGAGGCAAGACGAGATCACGACTTATCGATTACCGACAATACACTTGGAAGGGATGGTTGTCATGGAGCAAACTCTGGTAAAGGAAATTGAGGCTTTAAAGGTGAAGCACAACGCGGTTGTTTTAGCCCACAATTATGAACCGGGACCCATTCAGGACCTTGCCGACTTTTTGGGAGATTCCTTGGCTTTGGCGCGCTGGGCCCAAAAGAGTACGGCCGAGGTTTTGGTGCTGGCTGGTGTGTATTTTATGGCCGAGACCGCATCCATCTTATGTCCCGATAAGACCGTTCTCATTCCCGATTCGGGGGCCGGATGTTCTTTGGCGGATACGATTACTCCCGAACAACTGATTTCGTGGAAAAAACAATACCCCGATGCCACGGTCGTCTCTTATGTCAATACTTCGGCCGCAATCAAAGCGTTGTCGGATTATTGTTGCACATCTTCGAATGCCGTCAAGGTTGTTGAATCGATCGATCCAGACCGAGATATCCTGTTTTTACCCGATTTCTTTTTAGGTTCACATGTCGTGCGTATGACCGGACGCAAGAATATCCATGTTTGGAACGGAGAATGCCACGTTCATGCGGCCATCGAGAATGAGGACATGGTTAATAAGGTTCGCCGCCACCCCGGTGCCGAACTGTTGGTGCATCCGGAATGCGGATGCACCACGAGAGCTTTAGCCATCCCACCTAAAGAGGCCACATCGCGAGTGTTGTCCACGGACGGGATGCTCTTTTATGCACGAACATCCCCCGCCGACACTTTTGTCGTGGCGACGGAAGTCGGATTGCTTCATCGCTTGCGCAAAGAGAATCCGGATAAGACCTTTCTTGCGGCCCATGATGATGCATTATGCCCTTTTATGAATATGATATCGCTGGAAAAAATTCGCGACTCCTTGCGTTATGGCCGACATCCGGTAAAGGTAGCATCTGCACTCAGAACGAAAGCTCTTATCCCTCTGGAACGCATGGTGGCGGTGGGTTAAACTGAACGTCCAGGTTCCTGGTCAATAAGACCGGAAGAATTTGTCAGCCAAGAGTGAATCCTCGGTAATAGGGGGAGAAAATGCGAATTCGATTGGATTTTCCGCATGGCGGTACGCCCTATGTGTTTAGGGATCCCGTAAAGGTGATTCGGGTAATGGATTACGATGGGGTGAGTTTAGCTCTTAAGGAATTGCAGGAATGGACCCACAGAGGGTATTGGGTGGCAGGATTTGTAAGTTATGAAGCAGCTTATGCGCTGGTGGAGCCGCAAAAGTATGCCTCCGATTTCATTTCACATGCACCTCGACCGACCTTTCCGCTTCTTGGATTTGGAGTATTTAACGCACCGGCCAAAATGTGGGATGTTGGACTCGCGACATCTTACCGCATAGGTGGGTGGGTTCTTGATCCTCCCATGACACGAAAAGACTACGATCAGAAGATCGCTGACATTCGGCAATTAATTCGTCAGGGACTGAGTTATCAAATCAACTTTACTCTAAGGCTGTCTTCTTCGTTTGAGGGGGATCCTTGGCTCTTTTATATGCATCTGCGACAAACGCAGAAGGCGTCTTATACAGCTTATGTAAAGTGGGATGACTATGCGATTTTGTCTATGTCCCCGGAGTTGTTTTTTGCTCAAAATGGACAGTCGGTGCTGACGAGACCCATGAAAGGGACAGCCGGACGAGGACGTTTTTACACAGAAGACATGAGATACCGAGAGGAATTGGAAAAGTCGGAAAAAAATCGTGCGGAAAATATTATGATAGCCGATTTGTTTCGCAACGATCTGGCACGAATCGATCCGGGAGGGATTGTGGAAGTTTGCTCTTTATGTCGGGCCGAAGCCTATCCCACACTATGGCAACTGACAAGCGAAATACGTTCTAAGACAATGAGAACGGTACCATGGTCGGAGGTCTTACAAAAGTTGTATCCTTCGGGTTCGATCACTGGAGCGCCGAAGCTTAGCAGCATGAAAATCATCCAAGAGTTGGAATCCTCTCCTCGGGAAATTTATTGCGGAACCATCGGATACGCTGCGCCCTATGGACAAGCGGAATTTAATGTGGCGATTCGAACAGTATGGATTGACCAGGGAAGACACCAGGCTCGTTTTGGAACAGGAGGTGGAATTACGTGGGATTCGCAACCTGGGGAAGAATACGAGGAGATTTTGACGAAGTCCCGATTCTTAACACAAAGACAGTCCAACTGGTCTCTTTTGGAGACAATGAAACTGGAATCAGGACGGATTTGGCTGAAATCCTATCACCTGAGTAGAATACTAGAGGCCGCGGCCTATTACCGCGTTCCTGTGAGCCTTGGGATATTGCAAGAATATCTGCGGCAAATTGAAGAGCAATACTCTAAGGGTCTATGGCGTGTTCGGATTACAGTGAACGAATCAGGGCAGATCGAATCCGAGACGCTCTCATGGAATTCTCTTTCCTCCGGTGTTCATAAGGTCAGCTGGGCCAATGAGCCCGGCAGTTCCTCCGACCCTTTGTTTTTTCACAAAACGACCAACCGTGATTTTTTTAACCGGATTCATACCCAAGAATCCCAGAGCTTTGATCACCTGCTGTGGAATGAAAAGGAAGAAGTGACGGAGTTTACTCGCGGTAACGTCGTCATTCTTCACCGAGGCGAATTACTCACACCTGCACGGGAGTCCGGACTTTTGGCGGGAACCTTCCGAGCGATATTGCTAGATCACAAGATTATTCGAGAGGAAAGAATCGAGCGCCAGACGGTGGAAGATTGCAAAAAGATATGGTTTATCAACAGTCTTTATGGATGGGTGCCGGTTGTCTTGACTTATTAACGGCGGTCTTCTCGCTTTGTTATCGGGCTGATCTGGCTTTTGGTGCAAGAGCTGCAGATTGACAAGTACCAAGGGAATCAGAGAGAGGGAACAATTATTGGTCGTCGGTGCGGTGCATCGCGGATGGAGAGGCACGTGGTCCGTGCCCTTTGGATACCCATCGATACTTGCCTCGAGCAGGCTTACGAGGAAGCTTCTCACGGTGCACACATATTTGGTGTCACGGATTTCATGGGCAGGATATGGCTCGCTAATACTTTTTCCTCTCGGCAGATATACACGGGAGTTGGGCCGGGTTAAAGGGCTGTCTGTCGAGGATTAGGGTTCTGCCAAGATCGATCAAGAATTTTCGCATCAAGGTGGCCGGAAAGCTGGCGGATTGCATCCGGGGAGAAATCCCGTGATGCAATCCGTTCTCATTGTTGACATTACCTATGGAAGAAGACGAGGGATAGGCACAGATCCTAGAATCCTGAAATTCATGACCCTTTCCTCTCCCAGAACATTTCTTTGGGCCAAGACTTCTCTGAACCCTATGCATCAGGGTTTTTATGGTCGTTTTCCGGATTTTCCCGCGCCTTGGGCGTGATGCGATTCTCCAGGTTTTTGGTTACACGGTGCTGCCAATCATCAAACAAAGATTCCACGTGATGTTTGAGAATCTGACGTAGAATGGCATCTTGCTCTTGACCAAAACCGCGGGTTTTATGCTCCAAAGTCAATGTCCGTTGGAGTTCTTCCAACTGACGGACTTGCGCTATTTTCGCAATATGATCGGGATCCAGTTGCCCTACAAATTCCAGTCCCATGGATAAGATCAAGGGCATGATATGAGGCCACTGCTCTTGTGAAAAACGTGTAAATTGGTGAGCAATGGCGGCGTCAATAGGCAAAGACTGAATCGTGAGTACATAATGCTCGGAACTGGATGATGCGATTTGGATGGGATTGACAGAAGTCATGGACGATCTCCTGAACTGGGGCCGGATCCCGGAGATTTGCGGCCTTCGGTTTTGAACCTGAGGGACAGGTTTTCCGGTTTCGGGGCTCCTTCTAAATTGGGAAATTCTTCGATGACAGGGGAGTTTGCCAAAGGTGTGGGCTCAATAGAGGGTGACGGATCCGAAGTCTTTATACTGTGTGCCGAATCGAATAACGAGACGTCATCCTCACGTTTCTTGTTGCGATTCCACAAGATCTCCAGATTTTGTGCCACTTTTGTGAGTTTATTCTGCCGGAACATCAAAAAGTCTACAATGGCTCGCATTCGGCGGGAAGAGAGTCCCCAATCGGCAGGGACAAGGTTAATCAGTTCGCTCAAGTCATTCTGAGACAAAGAGTTGATACGGTTTACGGCATCCTCAAAATAAAAACGGGAAGGAGATTTACTCGCCAACCAGGTTAAGGGAGCAGGCGAGGGAAAATCTCGCCGATGCTTTTTCAAATCATGAACGGACCATGAGGGACCCGACGGAAAAATGAATCCATGATCAACCATTATCATCCGAACCTGATTGTGTTCGGGGATGCACAGAACATGGGAGAGTTTAACATCTTGATTATAAAGCCATGTTTCCAACAGCATGCACAAAGGAAGCTCGGACCAGTTGGCAATGTCCCGGTACTCTTTCAATTTTCTGATGGGAATGGCATTGTCGAGAAATATGGTCCCAAATTGTAATCCCGGGAGCCACCGGTATTTAGTGAGATAAGGAATGCGAGCTCTCAGTTGGGTATTTACCTCGACTAATACGGCTTCGGCTACCGGAGCGTCTAAGTAACGGCCGAGGATGGTGCCGATGAGATCATTGATTAAACTGCGAGTAGTTTGTGGATTTTGTTGAAACTTCACATGAGCAACGCGACCATCCTCCAGTCTCAACAAAAGGGGATGGGATCCTCCTGAACCCTGTTTCCCCACAAAATCGGTGGCTTTAATAATGGGGATTGTTTGTATGGGTGTGGTCATGGTTTCTCCTCCATTCAGGAGTCATAAAATCATGGATACGAACATAAATCAGAGAATAGGAAAGGAATGATGGCGTAATGGACAAACGTACCCCGGATGCGGCGGAATCTCAGACTCACAGCGGAAACGATGTCAATAAAACCGTCAAAAACAATTTGTTGCAGGACAAATGGAAGGCTCGTATGGATTCGGATGCCAGTAGGAGAAAAAACGAAGAACCGACCCGCTTTGGTGAGTCTGTGCCGGGAGGGGAGACTTCTTCAGATTCCGAACGTCAAGAATCGGTCTTGCCGCCACCAAAAAATCCGTCAAGTTCAGATTCCGATTCCAAATTCGAGACGAATCCCGGGGATTCAGCGCTCGCTCCCGCATTAAAATCTACTGAACTGATCAACGAGTTGTATTCCCTTGCCTCGTCCTTGGTGCAATTGGCGCACAGCCTCGAGCAATTTGAGGCGGTTTTGCATCATCGTTCCACATCTCTATCGGCTAAACCATCAACCACGTCGAGTTTGTCACAGTTGGTTAAAGATCGTCCCGATTTACAGGAAATCTTGCGCCAGTATCTTTTCAAATCCTAGTTTCTGTGCCAGGTCTCAAAGGGAGATCCCGGGAATAGGCTACCTGCGATCACAGGATTTTGCCGACTCCCAGGGATCGTAACGCCATTTAAGATGAAGATGATGAAAGTCGCCCAATGAGCGGGAGGATCCTGTCGAGATGTGAGAGACGATCGATTCCCACCAGATTTGAAATCGGAATAATCACTTCATCTCGAAACCCTAAGGCGACACTGCCGGCAATATCATCTCGCAGAACAATAAAATCGCTGCCGACCCGGCTGAGAGTGCCGACATGGGTTATGGCATTATCCACCGCGGACGATAGGCTTACCCGCACATAATCTCCTAACAGTGAAGACAGATAGGCGTCAAAACTGGCGGGTATGTGAGAGTCTTCTGGGGAAGACGAAGAGTCACTGGAACTACACGACTTTCCGTCACCCATGAGAAGCAAGAGTGGCAATAAGTCACGCCGTTGGTTTAAAAGCAATAGCGGCAACAGCTCATCCCATGATGAATTCACAGACAATTCCTCCTTAAATAGGCGCTTAAATGATGCCAAGAACCGGGATTATGGCTTACTTTCGCCGAATTCCGGAGATATCAGGGTTCCGGACCCGAAGACGGTTATCATGTTCAGGTCCGGAACCACTGACCCAGTATCAGTCGCTGGACAAAATCTCACCGAGTTATGAGGAGCAGGAATGGGAACTCCGGCTTTTTGAGCATCTGCCGAGTAACAATATCAGAAATATAGGATCCAACGGGAAAGAACGGTGGTGATGGTGGTGATGGTGGTGATGGCAGTGAGATGACGAGCTGCTTCGCGGGGTCATTGGGGATTCCTCCTTGTTTTACGGCTATGGTAGGGTCACTGTGATCTGTGCCTGGGGCTTCTTCATCGCCTCGGTTTGAGCAAAATGGAACCCGTAACAGTCAATCAAATGAACGACGGCAGATGACAGTCATGTCGGGAAGTTGCCTTCTACGTGAACACCTCCTGTTGACTAACTTCATCCACATCATATTCAGGGTTTTCATCAGTGTGACAGCGTCATGCTTTTCCTATACAGTTTTAGGAGAAAATGGCTGTAATGAATGGAAGGCGCAATGGAAGCATGGCCTAAGGCCGCCCACTTCGCTAGACATAGGCTGTTCTAAGGGGCCATTTCTTGATTATCATGTAGGTTATTTCAAGTTACGTCGAATCCGAATATCTTCTATATCGAAGGAAGCCTACAGTGCTCCCCTTAAACGCAATCACGAGACACACGACGGGCAGGGTGTTCCCAAGGAATGGAGAATCGCCGACCCGGTGATCCAGACGTATAAGTCGGTGTTTATTCCGTGCCATCGCCTTGAAAATCCGATGAGAAGAATCGCCGGGAAAACCGCCTGCCTGTGGAAACCCGAGCAGTTCCCCAACGATTCGCGAATCGCCCCTAAAGACTCCTGCCTAAATAAGTATAGAATTGATAGCACGAGATGAAGGAAGAGACTTCCTTTGAGCTAGGTCTTCATTGGATTCCCGGCCGTCTTGCATTACTACGTTAATGACACGGCAAGTGTATTGAAATATCGGCGGAAATCTCTTTATTTTGAAGAAGAACTCTCATCCTTTCTCTACTCGGTGGCCAAAGATGAGCCGTTGATTTATCACCCGTTTAATCCGAGTCCAAGCACTGCCATCATTTTTCCGACAATGTTTTTGGTAAAAGGGGTTTTAACAGTTTGCTAAAAGTTTACCTATGGTTACCCATTATTGTATAATTTAGCGATGAATCGAAAACTTGTTGGTATTCGAGAAGCTGCAGAATTTTTGGGAGTCACCCCATCGACATGACGCCGATGGGAGCATGGAGGCAAGCTGGTACCGGATGACCGCACGGCGGGTGGGTATCGGCGTTACGACTGGGCCCGGTTGCGACCTGAGCCGTTTCACCGGCTCAGGTCGCCTCGCAAAACCGTGGCATACGCCCGTGTGTCGCGTCACGACCCAAAAGACGATCGAGACCGACAAAAGCAGGTGTGGGAGCTGTATTGTGCCCGTCAAGGATGGACCTTCGAGAGTGTGGCCGATCTCGGGTCCGGGATGCACTATCACAAAAAGGGACTCAAAAAACTCCTCCATGACGAGCCGACCGGATCGGTCGGCTCGTCATCACGCACCAGGACCGTTTATTGCGCTTTGGCGCGGACCGGGTGTTCGCGATTGGCGAGGCCAAAAATGTGGCAGTCGTGATTCTCAACCCAGGAATAGACACGACATTTGAGGAAGAGTTCGCGCAAGACGTCCTCGAAATCATCACCGTGTTTTCAGCTCGGCTCTATGGCAGCCGTTCTCGCCAGAACCAAAAATTGTTAGACGGCGTGAAACACGCCGTGGAGGAGGCGTCGTCATGATTCTCGCCCACAAGATTGCACTCGATCCCAATGATGTGCAGGAGACGTACTTTCGCAAGGCAGCGGGAACGGCCCGTTTTGCCTATAACTGGGCCTTGTCCGAGTGGCAGCGGCAATATGATGCGTGGAAAGCCGATCCCGCTGGGCACACGCCTTCCGACGCCGCCTTGCGGCGTCAACTGAATGCGATCAAGCGCCAAGAGTTCCCGTGGATGCTAGCGGTTACCAAGAACGCTCCGCAGATGGCCATCAAGAACTTGGGCCAAGCGTTTAAGAATTTCTTTGCCGGTATCTCGGAGTACCCTAAGTTTAAGAAAAAGGGCCAACACGACAGCTTTACGCTGACCAACGACCAATTTACGCTCAAAGGCAAGAAAATCCACATCCCTAAGCTCGGCTGGGTTCGAATGCACGAAGCGTTACGCTTTGTCGGGAAAGTGCTGGATGGCACGATCTCCCGAACCGCTGACCGCTGGTTTTTGAGTGTCACCGTTGAGATTCCCGATCCTCCCCATATCCTCCGTGAAAACCAAACGGTGGGTGGTGTGGACTTAGGGATTTCGGCGTGGGCGACGATCTCCACCGGTGAGAAATTTGTGGGGCCGAAAGCCTATGCCGCGGCGTTGAAGAAACTCCGCCAGTTATCACAACACTTCAGTCGGCAGATGGAGGCTGCCACAGTGCGTGCCGGGCTGAAGCCCGGCGAACCCATTCCGAAAGGCATGCACATCCCTTGGTCGGAGAATATGCAGAAAACTCAACGGCGCATGGCTCGGCTTCATGCGCGGATTGCGAATATTCGGGCCGATGCTTTGCACCAACTGACCACCTATCTCGTCGATCGTTTCGCTGTCATTGCCATCGAGGATCTGAACGTTGCGGGCATGCTTAAAAACCACAAGCTGGCCCGGGCGATTGCCGACATGGGCTTTGGCGAATTTCGCCGTCAGTTGGAATACAAGGCGGCTCAGCGGGGAAAGACGGTCATCGTCGTAAGCCGCTGGTATCCCAGCAGCAAAACGTGTTCCGCCTGTGGGCATCGTGTCCCGAAAATGTCGCTGTCGGTACGGGAGTGGACGTGCCCAGAATGTCACACGCATCATGACCGCGACATCAATGCGGCGATCAATTTGCGAAAAGTGGCCGAGAGTTCGATGGGTTTTAGCTGCCCATCCGTTCCTGCCTGACGGTAGGACTGCTCGGTGACTCGCCTAGGGGAGCGTCCTCCGGTGGACGACCGGTCCTTGAGACCCTAAGAAGTCGTGGCGCGATGAACCAGGAAGGTGGCGACAGGATGATCATGGGCATAGCGATGATCAGACTGGGATAAGTCCATCAGAACGGTTCGTGTCACATCAAAGCGACACAATGTGGAGCAACACAGGGAATTATTAAGACCTTGACACCGACTGCCACTCTTGGCTAAGAACTTAATTGAGGTAGTCCTGTGTCCCATAACGCAAAGATTTGACGCGAGGAAACTCTTTCAAAGGTTGATGAGTCAAAACGATCAGAGCATTTTATGGTCATTGGACCATTTGCTGTACACCTGAAGACCATTCATCAACATTTCTGTCACAGTGCTTCGATTCCCGAATAATTCTTCATATGTGTCTATCCGACAGATTATATTGGGCCATTGACATTTGATATGAAAAGTGAAGAGAACGGAGAAAATGGGAGGAAAATAGTTTTTATCTGAGATGTGAGGACGACAATGCACCTCTGGGTCTGTGCGGATTTCTTAGGGGTTTTGACGGGGGCAAAACGGGGTGATATGGTTAACCAGAATTTACGGACAACAACTTGAATAAGAAACACCTCTCCCGATTTGACTGGCTCATTTCATAATTGTGTGGAATGGGGGTCAAAAGTATCCCGTTGAAAAACACGATATACGCCGCCATCATACTTAGAAGAGCCATGGCAAAAGGCATGATGGCAAAGAAATCTCTACACTTTAGAGGAAATGGCAGGTGTTTAGTCATGGGAGTGTTACACATTCCATATCGCCCCTCCAAACCCAGGGAATATGGGTGGACCGTTGTTAATGATCGAGGTATAGGGCTCAACGTGTGGATGGATATCGCCAAAATGTCAGGGAGTTATGTGGATTTTGCCAAACTGGGCATTGGAACGGCGTATCTTATTGAAAATCTGGATGAAAAAATTTCTTGGCTTAAAACGCATGACATTGAAGTGATTTTGGGCGGGACGCTGTTTGAAACATATTGGGCCCAAGGGCAGCTTGACGAATACCGAGCGCTGCTCGAACATAGTGCCTTAAACTGGGCAGAAATTTCCTCCGGAAGCTATCCTATTCCCTTAGATGAGAAAGTCGCACTGGTCGAAGATTTTACCCGGCACCGCCATTTTCATGTTATGGCAGAAGTGGGGCAAAAATCCGATATGTCGTCAATGACGGCCGAGAATTATGCTGATGAAGCCTTGAAACTGCGGGAAGCCGGAGCAGATAAGGTGATATTGGAAGGAAGAGGAAGCGGACGAGGCGGGATTTATGGCCAGGATGGCAGTTTAGACGTACATATTATGAACGCGGTTCTGCAAGTGTTGCCTATCGAGGAAGTGATCTTCGAGGCGCCTTTGGAATCTCAGCAAATTCTTTTTATCCGGGAATTCGGCAGCAATGTCAATCTCGGCAATATTGATCACGGGGATATCTTAAGTCTGGAGGCCTTACGGGTGGGATTACGCTACGATACCATGGATGCTCTCGGTTTGTCATATCAAGAGAATGTTGGATTCGGACGGAATGATAAATGATAGTGATTTCGGAAATGATCCACCCTATTGCTCTGGATATTCTGTCTTCCCATGAAGTTTATTACGATCCCGAACTGTACCGGAACCCGGACGCCTTGTTTGCGCATGTGGCATTGGCCCGGGGTTTGATTGTGCGCAATAAGACTCAGGTGAATGCTGAATTGATGGCCGGGGCACCCTATGTGCAAGCGGTGGGACGGCTCGGAGTCGGTCTCGACAACATTGATCAAGAGGTGCTTCAACAAAGTGGGGTGCAATTAATCGTACCGCAGGGGGCCAATGCTATTTCGGTTGCAGAATACGTTCTCGGTATGACTATTGCCTTTCAACGCCGGTTTCTCCGGATGACATCGCAAGTTCGTCAAGGACAGTGGATCCGGGACATGTCGGGCGGTGAACTGGCAGGGAAAACATTGGCAGTGATTGGATATGGAGCCACGGGTCAAGCAGTGGCTCTTCGTGCTCAAGCCTTTGGTATGGTCCTGAAAATTTTCGATCCGTATGCCAAGACGGCCACACCCGGAAATACTCGTACTTTAGAGGAGGCATTAAAGGGAGCGGATATCGTTAGTCTTCACGTGCCTTTATCCCATGAAACGCACCATCTCATAAATCAGAGCACACTAAGATTGCTGCATTCTCATTCCCTGATCATTAATACTGCCCGGGGAGAATTAATTAATGAGCCGGATTTATTGCGAGCACTGGAGACGAAGAAGTTGGGCGGGGCGATTTTGGATGTGCGGGAGACGGAACCCCCCCAAACGGGCGACCTCCTGTCAGCCTTGCCTAATGTTTTCAGCACGCCCCATATTGCCGGATTGACTGAGGACAGTCAATTAGCTATTGCACGCTACGTGGCAGAAGGTATTAAGAAAGTTGTGGAGATGAACTCATGACTTTTCTGAGCGAAGGTTTCACGCTACCATAGAGGGCGAAGAAAGGGGCAGATACGGATGCAATATCGTATGATGGCTGCAAAGATTCATCGAGCTCGAGTTACGGAAGCCAATTTGAATTACGTAGGTTCGATTACGATTGATCAAGAGTTACTGGATGCCACCGGCCTCTTGCCTTATGAAATGGTTCAAATAACTAATTTATCCAATGGCGAATTATGGCATACCTATATCATTCCGGGTCCAGCCCATGGAGGAGATATCTGTCTCAACGGTCCGCCCGCCAGACTGTTTCATCCGGGCGACCTGGTTATCATCATTGGATTTCGGCTCTACGATCAAAAAGAATTGGCATCTCATCGTCCCACGGTGGTTTTTGTCAATGAAGATAACCACATTACCGAAGTCGTACGGGAGGAAGCCGCTTTTCACAGTGTGCCGGACTGAACGAGTTGAGCCGGATCTTGACTGAAGACATATCGTAAGACCTTCAGTCAAGATCCCGCCGATTTCTAATGTGGATGTTTGAGCTTTTTCTCCCTTTCCTTATGCGCCGAGATTCATGACTATGTTCTGGACTTTCGGGAGGCGCTTGGCCTGTCGAACGGTTCTTCTTGCATATGATGGGAACATCATGCCAAATCGGCCATTTTGCATGATGTTCCTTTCTAAATTCCTCATTCGTGCACAGTGTATCCCCAGACATTTTAACCACGCGATCTGACGATTCAGGGACAGTTGACACCGAAAAGCGATTTTCGGCCTTCTGAACCGGAGGCACCGATGATGGGGATCTGCGCAAATCTTCTCATGCATATTGATCAAAGGAGATCCGGCTTTGTTACTCACATCGAAATTAGGACCACATTCCCGTTGTTCCTTGGGCGCTGTCTATGTCTATGCCGGTTCCGCAGATGCTCGTGTTTCCGACATATTGCCACATCTGGGCGTAACTTAATACGGCCGCAGAGCATGGAGCCGGTGTGAGTAGCGATGACTGTGTCCACTTCGCTAGCCAGTAGAGCAGATTTTTAGGAGCCCATGATTGATCATGAATCGTATTCAATTGCTCCACTGACGAATAGACTCCGGGAGTATACCCTTTTGCCACAACGGCCTGTATCCAGCCCTGAACATAGGCGAGCCAGGAAGGGTGAATTTGATTTGCTTCCAGGTTCAGATAAATTGACGTTCCCGCGGGTTGATCCACGGCTTTAGCTAAGGCAACCGCTGAATCGCCGTCCGATTGTCCCTGAGTGAGATCCTGGACTCCACAGTTTACCAAAGTCGTCGCATTTGCTCCGGAATAAATACTGGCGATGAGTAACCCCGCTGCACTCAGCTGTTGAATTTCTGTTTTGGTTAAAGGGGTTCCCGCAAAGCAGGGCCCTCCCAGATATCTCGCCACAAAATCATACCCATGACTCTTAAGACATGTGGCTACGGATCCCAAGTCGGCAGCCGAATCGGCTCCGTTCACACAGGATACGGAAGGAGAATCAACTGCAAGACTCCCGGCACACACATTAAAGGGGCTAATAGGAGATGGGTAGGGGCTTAAACCGCTGGCAAAAGATCCGTGAGTAGCATAATAAACCAAGGCACCGGCAATGAGATAGGTCTGATAGGCCAAGTCTCCCGCTGCATTTTCATACCAGTTTGGACCTGGGATTGTGTCTTTGGGAGAGGGAGCCAGATCAAAAGGGGTAGCACCTGCTCCTTCATTGACCGGATTGGGCCAGCCACAAGGATTGTAATACAAGGCGTTATTTGCCGGAGCGCCTACGGCAATGACCAGGTATTTGCCGCTTGCTACGATATTCCATGCATCGTAGAAGTTTCCTATGACATTTTGCCAAGGTATCTGAGTTGTTGCGGCCGCGCCTAAGGCAATTTGAAAATCGAACGAATCCGCCGCGTATAGATAAACTTCGGATGGACTTAACGCCATAATGATACCTTCCTTTCCGAGATCAAAGTTATGTCCAATTCTCTCTCTCTCTTACGGTGCATAATATGTGAACACCCGAATCAGTGTTACCATAAATATCCAATTACTATGGGCATTGTAGAGTTGGGGTTTCCGACAGTATGGTGGAACACTTTGGATTTAATGGAATAACATGGTACAGATCCCATCAAGTGCTAAGCAACCGAAGAGCAGATATTGTGGTTGGGGATTGAAAGCTTAAACGGTCGTCTCAAACCTTCTCTTTTTCCTCGCCCTCTCTGCCTTTCTTCCGGGAGCGCCGGGATTTGATATCAATCCGCTCTCATTTGCAATCAAAACTCAAGTCATCGACAACATCCATGGGACATGAAGGCGGCGGTAGTTTGACGGCGATTTCGCGGCTAACACATGAAGATTGCATGATACCTATGGGATGGCGATTAGCGAGTAAGGAGGAACGTGGGATGGATAAGAAGGATTCGTTGCACAAGCTTATTGACGTGGTACCTGAGTTTTCGTTGGATCAATTGCTCTGTCATTTGGCGGCCATCGTAGGCGGATGCCCTGATAATGACACGGCACCCTCTTCGTCCTCATCTTCCCACTTGAACCCGGAGGTCTTAATCACAGGTGCCGTTGTTAATGATGCATTTCATTTCTTCACACAATTAGAAGGGGTGGGCGGAAAAACGAAGGTTCCGTTCATTCTTGACACCGGGGCTTTTGAAATGCTTTTGATGAAAGATGTGGCCGATCAACTCAATTTGCCCAATGAAGGGCCTATCGAGATTGCAGGAGTGACAGGCAGTGTCCAGGCCTACCGCAGTTTTGTGGGAGTGTCGGCTCCCGGGACGGATGGTGTGTTGGTGAATTACCCTAATATTCCGTGTGTGGTTGACCCGACTGCGGCGGGAAACTTGTTTGGGTTCCGCTTTTTCCTTGCCACCAATCAAGTGGTGGCCGTTAACCCTATTTCACAACAAATGGGATGGTTTTCTCACGCTGTTTTGTTAAATTAAGTCTTTGTTCGTAGAAATTGGTGCCCATTGGGTGATCATTATACATAATCGGGGCTTAGGCGTCTGACCCTAAGCCCCGATTATGTAACGAAATGCCTATAATGTCAGGTTGTCGACCGAAAAAAACGAGAAGGGGACAATGTGAGGGATTGTAGGGATTTGCGGCTGTAGGTCTCTAGACGACTGCCAATTTTTAAAAATGGGCGAAGGTATCATTTGTTATGGGCTGTGGGTCGTTTTGGTTCCGTTGCAGTTGCGATATCGAAGATATCAATAATCTCAAATTAACGTAAATAAGATCGACATCGGCGACGGAAATACGCAGATCTCCTTGGATCACAACCCCATGATCAATGATCCGGTCCAGTAGGTCCAATAAGGTAATATGTTGTTCAGACTGAGATTCATCCATTTTGCCGACTCGCCTCCGATTTGTAAATGATGTTGTGATCCCCAAAGGGACATCTCCCCAGGATTTAGACATCCATGTGACAAAAACTGTATGGTGCCCATGGTCCGGAAACTTGGATATGCAAGTTTTCGTAACGGCCGGTTAAATCCTCGATTTGAGCGAGAAACTGACTCAGGTTGGAATTGGGCACCAGGTACGACGATTTCATCAAACAGATGGATTTGTCTGCGTTGGGCGGTTCAATTGCCGGTCGGCCCGGTTGATGGGCGCTGGTCATCGTCACAAGCGACCGATGTATAAGGTCGGCCTTTTCTTTTAAGTCACGTTGTGCATCTGAAAGAGCCGATACCAGCAACTGTTTCTTCAGCATATACCGTCTGCCCGGACTCATGCCGCTTTTCGCGGCTTGATCCAAGGTTCCTTCGACCATTTGTTGTGCCTGGGAAGCGACGGAAGCAAATACTTTGACGCCCCATTCTTCTGTGCCTGCCAGGCGTTGCAACAACTCATGGAACACATGGCTGTGCCTATCCAACTTCTCTTTCAGGCTCTGTTCCGTCGAAAACACCGAGCCAAAGCGAAAGGGAATGATCACCCGGCGGGAAGAAATAAAGGCCACAACAGAGACACAAGCTTGAACTTTGTCTATAATCCATTGGGGATTATTCTGTTGTTTGGCTAAAGTATCTTCATTATATTCGGTATCAGGCACGTAACTTGCTAAGGCGGACAAAGTCGCCGTTCGCACCCACAAAAAGTCTTTTCCGCCGCTGATGTCTGGCTTTTCGGGCTTGAGTTCGTCGCCCCTAGCCACGACGCCATAAGCCCATAAACTTCTTGGTTTCACGGTTTCTCACTCTTTTTTCTGGGGGTTTTGGCCTTTGCTTTCTCCAACTGGGTTTCGAGGGCATCCAGTCTTGTCTCAACGGTTGGCAGAGTAGCATTTCTCAATGCCGCCACTTCTTGTTCCAACTCGCGATTATGTTCGACTAATTGTTTGACTCGCGTATTTAAATATGGGTCATTTTGCCACCAATTGACGCCAATTTCCATGGCCTTGTCAACCGAAGCTACCAGCAAACGGATTTTGATGGTCAGCAACTCGACATCGGCCACCAAGACGGTGATGTCTCCGGCAATGACAACCCCCTTGTCCAGGACCCGTTCCAATAAATCGGCGAGACTGGTGCTTTGAGACATGGTGAGCGGTTTGTTCTCCAATTTGTCCACCTCACATTAGAGTCCCTAACGGGCCGAGATCGAGATTCAAATCTTGCTCTGTCAGTCCAAACACTTCCAGAAGTTGATGCATCTGCGCGTCGAGTTTTGCGAAGGTATTTCCCACTCGTTCGATTTGCTCCTCGCTCAATTGTTCATACTCAATCTGCCGCAAGGCCTCTTGTTCCAACAGGCGGCGAAGGAGTTCGATGATGGTTAGAACCAGCTTGGCCAGTCCTTGTTCGGGCCTGCCTGTCTCTAGATTCATTGCCATGGGTTTTTGTTCGATCATGTCGGCAAGCACATCGCGAATGGCCTCTTCCCCGTCACTGGAAATGACCGGGCGGTCGTTTTTCCAACTCATTGGGTTCCTCCTTCTTTCCGTCTGTCTCTTCTTGGTTAGGTCTGTCCGTGACAAAATGATACGGAGGCCATGGCCCGGTACAAAGCCATTTCCGTGTTCCGAATTCGTGGATTAGTGTGCGGACCGAGTCTTGGAACATTGGCACTTGGTCCTTCTCCACAAGATAGGTCTGATTGATTAAAATCCCTGGCAAGGCTTCGGCATCCTCAAATTTTCGAACATACGATGATTTCAGATGCTTGTCAATGACTAACGCTATAGATTGAGCTTCCTTCAACCTCGCTTTTTGCTGTAATCTTTCCCGCATGAGTCGATCCAGATATGAGGAAGACGGAATCCGGATACCTAAGGCAGTGTCTGAAGATCGGGAAGAGAGAACTTTAAGGCTCATTTCGACCCGTCCCTTTATCGCGTCGAGGGTATCTAGCCACTCGTCGTGGCGTTCGGTCAATATGTTCATGACTTGTTCTGCCGGATGCACTGAACCAAACCGAAAAGGCAGTGTTTGATAATGAGTGATATCTGAGATCATTTCGATGATTCGTTCATGCTGCCAAGCTGTCTCACGATTTAAAACAACCCGGGAAATCTTTGTCCGGGTTACCACCGCTGATAATTTGCGAAATGTCCATATTTCGGGGGTGATGGACCGGGATTGGCAGGACCGAGCGAATTGTTCCGGATTGAGGGAGTCCTTGGGAATTACAGCGTACCAATAATAGAACGGTCGGTTCATTCTGCCCTCCAAGGGTTTTGGACTGGGTAGCAGGTCCTACGACTCAAAAGACGGCCGAGTTTACCCGTCTCCTTGGTTTATGGGTCGTAAACCTTACCCCCGATCATCAATCTTCTTGTCATTAGATATCCGGAATCACATCTCCCCGGTGCCGGGAACTTTTCCGGTGAAATTGTAGCAAGCTTCCTTTGACATCAATCTCGAATTCGTACAATCCAAGCACATCCATGGCGTTGGGAATAGCCGGGCGCTCCAAGATCTCGCATTCCAGAACCCAACCTTGATCGCTCCGGGAACAACCCACTACCCGGTCAATTTTAAGCCCGGCCATGGTGCCAATTTGTTGACTTGCCGTCTCAATAACCGTTCGGATGTCCATCATTCCTCATCCTCCGTCAATTGTGCCACAGGTAAATTTTCCGCTTGCACGAGTAATCGGTTGCGACGCATCTGATATTCTGTGTCGGAAACTTTACCAATGTCTCGTAGAACTTCCAACTCCAGCAACGACGACCACATGTCTTCTGACCCGCGGTTCTCTTTCTCCACTTCATCTTGCAGGTAGGCAATGGTCCATCCTATTGATTTAATCGGTAAGGAAATAGGGAGAAAGAGGATATCCCAAAAGCTCAAGTTAACATTTTCCATGTTCTTAACTCCCTAACTTAAGATCGATGAAATTAAACGGCGGTAAATTGTCGACATAATTGATTTGACAATCCCGTCCGAATTTGGTTTCCAGTTTGAAGATCTGATCGCGAAAAATCTCACGTTTGGTTCGCTTTATCAGAAATGATAAGTTGCAGAGCATATAAACGGAAATCAGTTTCCCCGTTGTCACGTCATCGGCCAAGGGTGTTATCATCCCATCGATCGTACGAATGAGCACGTCGCGCCATTCTTCCACGATCTCTTGGGCAATTTGGCCGATTTTTATTTCCAAGGCGTAAAACCCTTCCCCTGTTTGCCCAGACTCTTTTCGGGCTCGTGCCACGTCAAGTCGTTCCTGTATTTTCGTCTGTACTGCGCCTTGCTGCCAATAGATTTTCAAACCCACTTCCATCCGCCCTTGAATCTTTTTGAACGTGTCTCGAAGTTTGTCGCGATTGTTGCGGATCATCAAGGACAAATCAGAGGGGTCCTTGGAGAGGGTACCAAATTTAACAGGGATCACTTCGGATTCTGCGAACAATTGATCAAGAACATTCGAGTGGGCAACAACATCTTCCGGATCCAGTTTTTCCAAATGGTCCACTTCGGACACAATCAGGTCGTATGCATCGACGGTAATGGATTTGACTCGCGATGAAGGTTTGCCAATTCCCGGATAATCTTCAAGAGAACGGATGGTGTTCTTGCGAACAATTCCATAAACATAAAACATTGGCGATTCCTCCTGCCATACATTACCCTATGCGTTTCGCGGACTATGTGCCAACAAAATGCGGATCAGTCTTTTTTGTTCAGAAAATCTTCGATTTCTTTTAAGGTGACTCGGTTGAAAGGCCCTAGAATATCTTTAATGATTTGGGGAAATGAGACCGGATATTTCTTGTGTACCAATGACCATCCTTCGGCCTTGAGCAATAAAGCCAGTATGACTCCTATACGAATGGACGGCGATGTCAAGGGCGGTGATGACTTTTGACGTCTTGAAGAGGAGTTCTGTTGGCGAATATGGCGAATAAGATGAACAATACCTACGGATTCTTCTTGGGGCAATTGGGAATGCGTGGCTACGATGAGAATTTCCGATTCTTCATCCAAGGTATCCATGCTCACGGTAATAATTCTGTCCCACAAACCTTCCAATATGGGATAGGTGCCCACTTGGTCGGGCAGGCCACAAGTCAGGATCAGACGAAAGTTGGGGTGCACCGGTATTATCTGATTATGTCCTACTTTAGATATGGGAAGAACATGTTCTTGGAGGATTGCCAGAAACACGGATTGAATTTCAAAGGGAGCTCGGTTGAACTCATCGAATACCACTGCGTGGCCATATTTCACGGCCTGAGACAACCACCCTTCCGTCCAGTGACTCTGGACACGCTGGTCAACTTTGAGGACGTCCCGAATAAAATTGTCCACAACTTTATGGTAACGGTAACCTTGATAACCGCCGACAAGATCGGTAATGGACATTTCGCTATGCCCTTGCACAAATTGTGTCGGTATCTTGAGATCTTGTGCCAGGATCCGGGCGAGAGAGGTCTTACCGACGCCGGAAGGTCCCATAAGATTGAGGGCCCATCCGTTTTCCAAGTAACGGGCCCCACGTTCCATAAGTTCCAGGAAATAGGGTGATCGAACAAATGAAGTCTGATGCGAGATGGTATCCAACGCTGACGCCAATACAATCACTCTCCTCGATCTATGGATGCAAGAGCCGGCGAGAGCCGGTACTGCTCTCGCCGGAGGACAACTTTAGGCAACGACTTCTTCTTCCATGACAGGGTGAGGTTCCAAGAGACCCACGGCACGGGCATACACGAGCCACGTTTCCACTGAGGCAATGACAATACGAGCTTCGATCGACAAGAGTTCGATGCCGACCAGATTGACTTTGACCCAGAGGTCAATGACAGCGCCTTTGTCGAGAACTCGATCCAGAACTTCTACGAGGCTCGATCCTCCGGTACTAGTTTTGATAGCCATCATGGATCCGTCCTTTCAAGTCAACTATTGTGATGTGGAGACGCTATGCTCCACGATAACTGTATGCGTGATACTTTGGTTGTGTTCCTAGGCTTGTGGGTTCCTTTTGGAGTGATGGAGCATTTTGCGACTCTTCCATAACACGGCGCAACGAGAAGTCCGGGAAATGATCTGCCGAGTGATATGTGTCCAAAGCGACTTGCCTTGGGAAGTCGCTAAACCTCGCTCGCTATTCTTCACAGGGAAATACTCGACCCAAATTCGGCCAAGTCCGACCAGGATCAGGAAGACAAATCATTTCTATCGCTTTCCGGAAAGAATATGGTGTGATCTCGAATCGTCATCGTTACTTATTGCCCTAAATGTTCCTCATCCATGGGAACCAATGACCACTTGCCGTTGTGGGTAATCGTCAAATTCCGTGAATTAGGGATCGACGATAGGCGGAGGAGGCGGTGGGGCAGGTGGGGATGGCGGTGACGGTGGAGGAACCGGTGTCATGATCTGAGGAGGAAAGGGGGGTGGACACGGATTTTCAACCTCACATGGCGGCTCTACGCAATACCCGTAGGCAGGAACCAAGAGTTGGACCGTCGCGTTTGTTTTTAGTTCGAGACAGAGGGTCACGGTAGCATACACGATTCCGTTGAGAATATTGGCGCCACAACTTACAGAATAAGGGATACATGCCGGCGAGGTACCGGGAGGACTATAAAGCGTTGCGACCACTTGCGTGGTTACTGTAACCGCCCCGCTTCCTACATCACAGGTGTAGTTTACAGGGACCGTAACCAGCCAAGACAGCGTTGCATAATCATCGGTACTGGGCACGCTGTTTAGGAATGTACAAGCGGGAGTGCCGCAGGTAACGGTAGTAAGAGTTGTGCATGAGATGGGAGCAGTTCCCGTCCCATTGGCCGTTACGACTTTTTGGCAGGACCCAAAAACCTTATCGACCCAAATACAATCCACCCACGAAGGTGTTGGGGCACCGGTAGGGTAATATCCCGGGGATGGAACTGGTGGCTGATCAGCCATATATTATCTCCTCCTTTGACCGGTAGCTTTTGGAAGCTACCTTTACCCGCACAATATGCACAATTTAGCCAATGGTGCCAGTAATAACCAGATATTTCTTGAAGGCTAGGAGGAGGTTTGTCTTGCGGGGTTCATCATTGCTTGGCGATTTCGTCTGCGACAGGCGGATCCAATGAATGGGGGCCGTTCTGAAGGGCGACAACACTAATTGTTGTGCATCTTAGGTATCGATATTCTGAGCGAAAGCTCATACGTTAAGTCTATTGCTCCAAATTGAGGAAGTTCATGACCGGTTGATTGAGTGAAATCAAAGGATAGCTCTGGGCGAATCTTTCGAAATTGTCCGCCAAAAAATGGTTTTAAGGTATGATGTCTAAATTGACGTCGTATACGAAATATCTCATGGACACTCCCCTCCCTGAAGGGAGAAGATTCTCGCGAGGAACCGGCTGACGTCGTCGCCTAAAGGTCTCCGGTTACTTAGACTTATCGTTCGCGAAATCCGGTTAACGTCTGGTCTTGACGATGCGATATATTTTACGCCTTCCACGACGGCGGGAAACAACCGACAATATATCCTATTGTCAAAGAGCAAACACATTTAAATCGTAACATAAATGGGGCGTTATGCCACAAGACTATCGCCTGACGGCGAGCGCCTTATATCCCCTCTAAACAGCGGGGTTTTACGGAGCGCTGAATAAATTTGATCCCAGGTTCGGCGCGAGTGGCAAGGCACTAACCATCCGCGATGGGGCGAGAACTTGCGGTTGTATTATCACTGATCAATAAAAATCTTCGGAAGGATTGATGGCCCGATGCATGAAAGTGTGCTCTCTAATCTGTCTAGTCCTTGGACAGGGAACAAGGTGATGCTGGTTACTCGCGACAACTCGTTATTTGTTCGAAAGGTATTCAAAAGAAAAACCGATTACCTTCGGGAAATCCAAGCATACCAGGTTGTGGCGGAAGATCTTCGCCCAAATTTAATAAAGGATGAACCTTCATTACTCACGGTTGAAATCTCCTATGACCCACTTCCCCCGAGTAATGCAATAAGCGATTTTGAAATAGGGAGACTCATGAGTCGATTTCATCGCTCGACACTCGGGATGTCCCCGTGTGTTAGGGATCCTGGTACGGGACTTACTGCCGACACTTGGTTGGAATATATTCGCAGGCATTCCGGCCGGTGGGTAGATATTGTCGAAGGCTATCTGGACCGCAAAGTGACAGGCTTTCTCGAACGCTATTTACAGCTGCTTGAATTGCACAACACTGCGCAATTATGCTTAATTCACCGAGATATTCGCCAAGAAAACATCGGCGCTCGGGAAAATTCGCTCATCTTGTTCGACTTCGAGCTGGCTATTTGGGGAGACCCCCTATGGGATGTGGGGCGGTATCTATTGAGTTGCCAATCCCTGAGCGATTTTGTGTCGGGGTATGGTATTCCAGATAACGAGGTGCTGACGGCGTACACAGGTCTCTTCGCGTTCAGCTTTGCTGAGTATCTGATACGCAACGGGCAAACGGATGGAACAGATTTCCACAATTGTGTGCAGGCCATCACGAAAATTGGTTCCATGTGAAACTCTACCTCTATGCATAATCCCCAGAGAGCTTTAGGAGTGATTTTTGTCGGTTTAAAACGAATGGCTTGGGAACTTTGACGGCCTATAACATGCAATGTACTGTACTGTTCGATTTGATAATTCGTCTTCCGGTCCCACTTTCGGTACGAGCGATCTTATGGAGAATGTTTCGTGGACATATTGGTGGTTCCTTCAACTTTTTTCGGATGTCTTTCAGAGAAATCCATCGCTTGTAACGTAGTATATAGTAAGCAATGAGATTGCTTGTGAGTGGAGGCGAGCCGGTATTCATGACCTCGGAAAACCTGGTATCCCAATTACGGGAACGTTCCGCCGAAGCTCTCTCTTTTCTTATCCACGAGCATGCCGACGCTACCCTGTCGTTGGCGTCTCACATCCTTGCGGGTGTCGGAACACCCGAGGACATTGAAGAGTGCGTAAGCGAGGTGTTCATTCAGGCTTGGCACCGAGCTCATGAATATGACGAGGCGCGCGGCACCGTGCGTACCTGGCTTCTCATCCTCACCAAATACCAGGCATTAAATATTCGCCGCCGATTGATGCAACATCAGACCCTTGAGTCCGAAAGCATTGTTTGCCCATCGGATCCTGTGCTGTCGCAAGTGCTGTCCCGCGAGAGCCAGGAATCTTTGGTCGCATGTATCCAACGGCTCGAACCGGGTGTTCGTGATGTGATTATTTGCCGGTACTTCTTAGATATGTCGGTCCCGGGGATCGCTGCAAAGCTCCACCTGACGCGAAGTCAAGTGTACAACCGGCTGTCACGTGGTCGCGAGCGACTGCGGCAACAGTGGGACGCCATAAACATGGAGGAAGGGGGAACCTTCAGTGGAGACATCCGATCACGATGATATCTTCGTCAACCTCTTAGCCGGCCTCGACGCCGATCTCCAAGGACGTTTGCTGGACGATTGGCTAAGCCAAATGCCGTCGTCTCTTCAAGAACCCCTAGACAAGAAACAAATCCACTCCCGCGTCCTAGGCATGCTAGGGATTCCAATGGCAGGCGAACGCCTTAAAAAGCATGGGCCTAGACGGTGCAGCTGGTTGTGGATTGTGGGGACTGCCGCCATGGCCATTGTGGCCATCGTCGGGACGCCAAACCCAGTGTCAGCTGCACTCAGTCAGGTGTTACACTTCATCCCCGGCATCGGCCAGGTCCGGCAAACCCCGAAAGGTGCACCGGTAGCCGTGTTGCCGCATGTTATCAACGGAACTTGGAAGGGGTCGCCGATTCAGGTAACGGGAATGATGATGACACCGACGGAGCTCGTGGTGGAACTGAGTGGCAACGGGCCTCATGTTCCCGGTCGAGTGTGGTTTCGAACAGCAGGCGGACGAACGATTTCTTTGAAGATGGGCAACGCGCTGACTGCCCAAGGATCGCAGATGACTCGGTGGACAGGGAACTACAACGCCACGGGCCGTTTTGGCGCATTGTTGAAAAATCCGTCCGGAACGGTGATCATGGGAGAAAGGCAGGGAGATCGCATAGCTGTTCAGCTCAATCCCGCCACCAGCGCCATGCAAATGTCCAACCTCGGTCCCACCCAGGTACACCACGGGGTGTCGTTAACCGCTATTGCCACACAAAGCGGAACCGAGGCAGATCTGACGTTTGTTGCCCAGTATCATGGTCCATTTGTCGTGGTGAATACCGTGCCCCGGTTGCCAATGAGCATGCAACCCGATGTGCAAATTTCGGATGCCACCGGACGTTTCTTGACCCCAACACGCCTTTTTCGCTTTGCTCCGAACAGCCAGTTGGCATTCACACCCGTTTTGGGAGTGGCCAGCTATCGAGTGGTCGTCCCTGAGGTGGAGGCAATGTACACGGGAAAGGCCAATGTCACACTTCCTGTGCCGGACCATGGCAGTGAACGCGTAAACAAAACTGTGACGCTTGGAGGGCTACCCATTGAAATTACCACAGTGAGGCGAGTCGGTAGCCAAGGTGGAAACCTGCGCATGTATTGGAAACTCCCGGACACCGCAGCAGGGCAAGTATACGCCTTGCAATTAAACCAATCGTGGGCGTCTCAGTCGAATTCCAAGACGGGCGTGGTGCAGTGGATGCAAGTGCGTATCCGGCCGGCTCAACATTCCGTCACACTGCAGTTGTCGAACCCTCATGTTTACATTCGCGGACCGTGGATATTTTCTGTCCACACCTCCTCGCATCGGCAGTGACGCTTGCACAAGTCTACCAACTAGCGGGAAACAATGACGGTGAATGGAACAGTTCCGAGAAATTGGTTGACAACAATACTTCGGACTGTCCCCCCTCTGCCGGATCACTGGCCGATAACTCGGCGGGAAAAAGGCCGTTCGAAACAATCGCCCGAATTAAACAATGCGGGGGTGTTGGCACGGCTCGGTTTGAATCGGAGAGGAACTGTCATCTGGTAAGTGGTTTCGCGTTCAGCGGCTGGACGATAACCGTATGGGCCTTTTGTTCCAGTGCTATAACAAGGGCTGATCCCCTCATCATTTTCGTGTGAGGCTATTTGATTTGGTTGCAGAAATTAAGCGAGGTTCCTTAATGCTCCTCGATAAGCCGGCCCTTTTGTCGCGAATAGGCTCTCCCCCAGGGGCTGTGGGAATCACGCACCACACCTGGGATTTTGCATATGCTGGCAAGGAAATGTTTTCTATCCCAGGGGGGATTTGCAATGTCACAAATTCGCACACCCAATTTACTGTCCGGACTGAGCGTTTTTATGGGAGGTGATGACCCCGAGACAATAGCCCTCTTAAAAACTCGACTTATTCAGTGGGGAGCCGAGATTATCAACCACCCTTTGCCTACGTCGATTTCGTTATATTGCCACGTTACGAATTCACCTCCACGGGTAACGTCCGCGTATCCTTGGACCTTGAGCGATCGCCTGGCGCATATTCTCGCGGCTGAAGCGGGATTGGATCATGGATATAATTGGCGGCGAGACAAGACCAAAATTTCGGCGCATCTCTACAACCTACAAAACGAGGCAATGGGAGGAATTATCCGAGGACTCTTTCTATGGCTGGCAAGTTATGACGGATATAGACTTCACGAATTGTTCAATGCATCGTGGGATCAGCCAGTGCATAAATTACCGGCTTCGCAAACTTCCGAGGACGAAGATGACGTTATTTCCGTCCGCAATCCCAAACCCCAAGACAAAGTGAAGACGGAACCCGTTCCCTCGTCAACCAAGATACACCCCGTTATGGAGGGTCCAAAATATTTCAGACCCGTTATGAATAACATGGCGCCGTCATCGCCGTCCGCTCAAAATATTACTGTTCCAACTCAAGAGGATGCAGAAGGATCAGACCATCAATCGGAGGACACGGTTCCGGTTCAGCCTACGAAACCCACCAAGACCACTTACAAACCGTGAGGGAAAAAGTAGGGATCCGTCGGATCTCATAATCTGTTCAAGTACTGTGTTGGAAAGGTTCGCGGCAAAGTGGTCGAGCAAACGCTACGGTTCAAAAGACGATCTCAAATTTGAAAGACTCACATAATACACGACAACAATATCACGATTCCGACACGACCCAAAGAGCAAAGCCTTGTCTGGGACACACGGCCGATGGCTGAAATCTTGAAGGGGATTGCACGAGTGGGTCCTTTTTGCGGGAAGGGCATGATGCTCTTCAATTCTCCATACGAACCCCGTGACTTCTCTCTTCGCTCTTTTGAGTTTTTGCCCGATCCCGAGATAAAGTCTTTGGGAAGGACAGGACAATAAGCCATCCGTTTGACTCCCCATGGTTAACCATGGGGAGTCAAACGGGCATCGAGCTTCAACTACTCTCCTTCAGTAAATAGATGCTGCAATTCAGAGAGTTGATTCTTAATATGCTCTAAGGGAACGTCAACCGCTTGATCGGGAGCCTGTTCACGTCGGGCTTGTTCATATAAGCGTACCGCAGCGGTCCAATCACCTTGCAGTTTGGCAGTATCTGCTAAAGCCACCAGGGACATCCAGCGGGGAATTTGAGGATCGTAGGTGATAATTCCGTCATAAAGGGGGGCTTTTTCTCTGGCGGTCAGGAAAGCTCGACGGGCGGATTCCGATAACTGCCATGCCATCATCAATCGTACTTTTCCATAGTTATACCAACCAGGAGGGAATAGGGAACTGGATTCGACGGCTCTATGAGAAACAGTCATGGCCTCATCCAAGCGACCAAGGCGTGTCAGGGCGTCTACCAAATATGACTGAATTTCCGGCAATCGACCGTAAGTTGCCACGTTTTGGGCCAAATGCTCTGCTTGATATAAGGCATCCACGGCTTGGGACAATTCTCCTTGCAGATACAATTCTCGCCCCAAAAATCCCCATGATACCACGTCATTGGGATCGTCTTGAATAGCTAAACGCAGAACCCGAATATTGCGTTCAAGTTTCTTGGCGATCAGAGCCGGATGATAACCGTTATGGTGTAACCGAATACGAACTAAGGGATGATCATAGGCCGTCGCATAGAAATCACCGTCCGGGGGACCAATCTGCTCGTGAATTCGGCCCCAGAATTTCAATCCAAATCGGGTGGGGAACAGGCGGGACACATCATAATTGTCACTTGTATCGGCTCCCAGATTATTGCTCAGGACTACACGCAAGAGCACGGGAGGGTTCTTGTAATCGAATATTCCTGCGACAAGGCGGGGAACCACGATATCCTTCGGATCAAGAATTTCATCCGCATCAATCCAAAAAACCCAATCGGTCCGAACCTTTTCCATGGCAAAGTTTCGCGCAGCGCTAAAATTGTCTTTCCATGGATAGGAATAGACGCAAGCTCCCATGTCTTTGGCAATGGAAGGGGTCTTGTCATTGCTGCCTGTATCGACGACGATCATTTCGTCGACAGCCGGTTTTGCCGCTTCCAAAGTTTGTCGAATGGATTGTTCCTCATTACGGGCGATCATGGCGCAAGTTACGGAAACCCGGGGTACTCCGAATAAGTCGGCTAACCAGGGCGGAGCTTTCGTTAAGGCAAGAGGAGGGAGATGGGAACAGTTCTCTGCAATCCAGTTTGCTCGCGGATCCAAAATCCATGCTCGTTCATAAGCCAAAGGAGCATAGGCTTTGAAGCGAGGGATTTGCTCCAACGATTGAGCCAGGTAGACCCATGCCGTGGGGTCTTCTCGATTGGTCTTTAAGGCCTTTCGTACGAGAGATAAAGCTTCCTGAAATCGGCCCGCTTCCAAATGTTTGCGAATAGGGGAGAGTGGTGCGAAATTCACCAAGATAATAACCCTCCTAACATGTGTTAATGTGTCTATTGTGCGACAGCTCAAATCCGTCATAAGGGTCTTTTGCTAATGTGAACCGCCTAGCCTTCTGGAGCGCGAGGATTTAGCTCATATCGGGCGCGGTTTCTTTGATGCTCAAAGCTATCTGCTGAGTGGCCAAAGCACATGCTGAGAAAATTTTCCTTGTTGTCTTTGTATCAACACCCTTGAGTACAGAGATCGAGTCTTCAACGGATGTTTTGGGCGTGCTGTCGATATTTGATCTACGCAATAGACCTCGGTTCGGTGCACCGGGGGCAGGTATGATTTGGCGTCGTCTCATGCAGATTTTTCTGGTTGACAATAGCATGACCGCGATCCGCGGGTGAAAGTCGCCTTGTTCTGTAGGACAGGATCTTCCTCCTTGGGTGGGGCTTTTGGTTACTCGGGTTTAATGGCAGTCAGCATGAGTTGCCACTCGGGCACGAGATGCTCCAGGCGGATCTCGGATAAACCGACGTGACAGAGAAAGTCGGTTAATATTTCCGAGTCGAATGCCGTGCGATGGAGGTTTTGTACAAATCCTTGGTCACCAAAAATGACGCGTGAAAATAGCGATGCCGACCATGACTTGTCGACATACTGTTGGGCACAGTATGCCAGATCCGGCACGATGATGACCAATTTTCCCCCTGGAGCCAGTACCCGAACCCATTCTCTGAGAGCAGGTTCGGTGTCTTTGGCCGGGAGATGCTCCAGCAAGTAGGAAGCTCGAATCTCATTGGCACAAGAATCCGGGAACGGCAATTCTCGCACATCCGTCAAGCAATCCACTCCCGCTATGTCCCGGATGTCGCAATTGACATAGCCTGACAAGGGAACTGAACCGGAACCCAGATTGAGCCTTAATGGTTGTATCTCAGGCAAGAAACCGGGGCAGCCTTCTTGAAAAATGAAAGGCGGATGCACGGTTTCTTTTTGATTAAAGGCTAATGAGTCCCAGTCTCGAGGGAATTGGTTTGCCCATTTGGCATTGAACCAGGACCACCCCTCATCGTTTTGACCGGGACTGGGGAAATCCCACGGTGCGCTGGCTTGATGCCAAACATAGATGTCCTGTGCCAATATAAGATCATAGCCGGCTATGCGTGCCCGTATCGACCAATCCAGATCTTCCGCCCCATTGGTCATGTGAGGATCCAATCCTCCTACGTGATGATAGGCGTCCGGGGAGATGATAAGACAAGAAGCGGACAGACTTTTTACGGTTTGGAAACAACCGCGGCGACTCCAATAGAGAGCTTCGACAAATCGCCGGTAGTCGTCTTGGAGCGGCCAAACATCGTCCCGATATGAAGGCGGACCATGAAAGTGCACATAGTCTTGACGCCCCAAGATGGCCCGCCCAAGTGGACCGACTGCCCCTACGTGTGCGGTATCGGTAAAATGAGCCAATATACGGGACGCCCAATGTGGACCCACAAGGACATCGCTGTGAACCAGAGCAATAAAACTCCCGGGCATGCCATCCTCGAGGGTTTGTTGAACCCCTTGGGTAAATCTCAACTCATCCGGACTGATGATAAGCACATGTTCACAATGCTCTGCTTCCCAAATTCCAAGCTCTTGGCTATTGCCGTCTCGCGAACCGTTATCCAACACAACAAGTCGAAAGGGGACATCCGTGAATCGGAGGAGGTGATCCACTGCCACTCGGGTAACCCCGCACGTATTATAGGAGAGCAAGACGACGGTTAAAACCGGGGATGTCATGGGTGGTTCCCCTTTCTCGGTAGATTGTGGCATCAAAGAGGCCGAACATACCATCCTCTTTCTTGACTTTTAATCCTCCCAAGGTTCCAACACAGGATTTTCGTCAAGGATACTTTCATAATGGGCGCGGGGGCTGAATTGGCCCTCGGGATCATAACGTGTATACATCTCATATTTGCGCCGATGATCCTCGGGATTCGCGTAACCCAAATGTTTACAGCGCAATCCACTAAAATATGCGGGGCCCACATCCATGGGGATACGGCCGCAGTGCAGAGGTTGTGGCATCCAGTGATACACCATGTTCGGTTGGGCACGCACGAGCATGGGGGTGATCTTCATCTGGGGATTCCACAATTTGTCGACACGGTAGTGGGTTAACGAATTCCAGAACTCATAAATTCGAAACGAAATCACGGGATATTGTTGTTGCGTCAGCCACTGGATCTTTTCTTGCTTAAACCGCGGTTCCAACATTTCGTCGGCATCAATGGCCAGAATCCAGTCTGGTCTTTGAGCCAAAACGAGATTCCATAATGTGACCCGCAAAGCCGATTCATTGGACCAAAACAAGTTTTCTTGGTGTCGATGCAAAATGACTTGGGGAAATGCCTGGCAAATTTGCGGTGTGCCATCCGTCGATCCGTCATCCAGCACCACAATGCTATCGCAGTATGTCGCCAGATCACCAAGTACCATAGGAAGATAGCGGTCGGCTTCGTTATGGACGATCATTCCCGCCGCCAGCCGTGGTTTCGTCTTCTCCATACGTCCTCTCCTCCTTTAAGAATTCGCTCCATTTCTCGTTAAAATAGCGTTCGCTTTGCGTAAACAGCTCGCGCAACTCTTCCGGAGCCTTGCCCTGACTTGATGCCGCCAGAGCATGGTACATCCGACTGGCCGGGCAATAGACGACCCGATACCCTTTATACCGAGCGTTATAGCTGTAATCGGTTTCTTCGAAATAAAAGAAATAGTGTTCATCGAATAATCCCAAGTCATTTATGAGATCACGGCGTATCATGTAGGCCGCGCCGCAAACGCTGAGACAGTCCATTTGCACAGTAAACTGCTGGGGACCATCGGGTGTCAGCCATCCCCGGAGCTTGGGTGCGGCATTGGCACCGACTACCCCCGCCCCAACAATTTTATTGTCGTAATTCACCAACTTGGGGCCCACGACCGCAATTCGGGGATCTGTTTGAAAACACTGAACAAGAGGGCTTAACCATCCGGGGGTTGCCTCGGTATCGGCATTGAGAAAGAGAATAAAATCTCCGACTCCGGCTTTCGCCCCTTGATTGCAAGCTTGGCCGTAGCCTCGGTTTGAGGAATTGATGATCACCTTGACCTGTGACAGGGTCTGGAGATATTCCTGGGTGCCGTCCGTGCTAGCATTGTCGACAATCGATAGTGTGAAGGGATAATCGGTATGTTGCTCAATGCTGTTAATACACTTTTTGAGGTACTCCAGGCAATTATAGCTGACGACAACAATATCGACCGTGGGATTCGGCGTCTTGTGTGGTGAAAGATCGCACAGGGACGACAGAAGAAGTCTGAAATCACGATGCATTTATTCTCTCCCCCTTTTCTCCAGCCTTTTGGACACCAGCTCAGACGACTTGCTAATCGTCAGGAGCTTGTTCTCTCTTACAGGTATTCACTATAATGGGAAAAAGTTCCAAACAAACGCTACTCTGAGGGAATTTTTGGTAAGATAGGTATGAAGCATAGGTGCGGATGTGGCAGGAGAACGTCTAGGTAAAAGACCTAAGGTAGACAGAGTGTGAAGAACGGACAAATAAAGAGGGGTCCATCGGCAAAAACATAGGGCTCATCTCATGAATAGCAAGGCGATTTAGTGGTGGGGGCAGATCGATTCCCACATCAAAAAATAGAATGACGGACAAACGACAGCCTTTGTGATGGCGGCCATGACAGGTAAATTTCCGATTTGGCTGAAACCAAGGGGCAGTCATAAGTTATCGAACCGACGTTGATAAGGTTTACGGTTCACCATATCTCACATGATGAGGCCTTCCTTCTCGATCTCGATTTTGACTTTCCGCCCCGTCGGCATTCGGCACGATTCCGCAAGATGACGTCAATTTGTGGCACAGAGTCCAAATATTTGATATATGCATAATCATTGTCGTTTCTTGCCTTCTCGGACCTTCACAGAAGTCGCAATAGGATCCTAAAGGACGATTGATCGTAATCTTTCGGTGCAAAATATTGCGAGCTTTGGATTTCAGAAAACCGCACAAAAGCCCCTAACCGTCTTTGCCATCGTGACGATACGATCTCGTTTCGATAGTGATTGATATGAGTTATTGACCACTTATGGTTGATCGCCGGCACGGAAATTTGCGTTCTAAGGACTGAAGAGATCTCTTTCTCTATCCGGTGAGTCCAAATTAATCCCTAACTGTTGGCTAAGTTCGTACCGACCCTTGTTCGTGAGTTGGACGGTCCTGTGGGCATAAGTGCGGTCCACCCAACCGCGATCAAACAGTAGTTTGAATAGCGCGGCCCCCATGGCCCCAGCCAGATGCGGCTGATTTTCACTCCAATCACGGCAGGGATAAGCGAATGCTCTGCGAGTGCGGCGAGCCTTCTCCATGGGGATACCCAGGTCTTCGAATCCCTTGTGGCCGGCTTCGGTGATGTCATAATTTTGACCCTGATCCACAAGCCAGCCATTCGCCAGAAAAGCTTGGGTCAGGTGAACCCCCACATAGCCCGCCAAGTGGTCATAGCAAATGCGGGCAAATCTTAGGGCTGTCAGTTCCTCGGAGGCTCGCAGGGACCGGATTGTGGCAGGCGGCGCAATGCGGGCTAAGGTTTCCAAAGCCTGTCCAACCTCAGCATTTTTCAATCGGTAGTATCGGTATCGGCCCTCTGAAGTGACTTCTACCAGCCCTCCCTTTTCCAGTTTCGACAAGTGAGCGCTCGCGGCTTGCCTCGAAACGCGGGCGATCCACGCCAGTTCACTGGCAGGCCGCATCCGCCCATCCAATAAGGCGACTAACATGGCCGCGCGTGCGGGATCTCCAATCAATTTTCCTATCGTGAGAATATCCGGGTATGCATCCATAGTTCCATCCTACGTGAATCATTACCATCGTACAATACCCTGGAAGGAGCATTTTCACCCCCTTGGAAATTCACATGCGAAGAATCCTTCGAATTCATCGTAGGAAGGAGGCGGCTCGGGTTGAAGCGTCGGACGTTTATTGCCGGGGTGATCGCAACCACCGCACTCATGGGGTCATCTTTTGCCATCGGCAAAATCGGGTTGACGGATCTTTCACCGTTGTGGCTAGTCGGTGTGCGTTTTGTTTTGGCTGGGATCTTAATGGTTAGCGTCATAATACTGGCTAAGCGACCGCATCCTCACAAAATTGCCGATTGGCTGCGTCTTATGGCCGTCGGCGTCTTTCAAACGGCTGGTGTCATGGGGTGTATATTCTTGAGTCTTGGCACCATTAGCGCGGGGGAATCTTCAATTCTTACTTTTGTGAATCCTCTGTTGGTCGTAATCTTCGCCACGGTATTTCTCAAAGCCCGCTATCGAAGAATGCAGTGGTTGGGTGTTGTGATCGGGTTTCTTGGCGTGGCGATGAGCTTGGGATTTGACCTTCGGATCCAAACAGGCATGGGCATTGCCCTGGCCGGTGCCGCATCCTGGGCCGTGGCGACCTTGTTGATTCACCGGTGGCGAGATCATTTTGATCTATGGGTGCTGACGGCCTATCAGATGTTATTCGGGGGCGTGCTGCTCTTGGGTGTCGGCGCCTTGTGGGAACGTCCCCACTTTACCTTGAATGCGACGGTGATCTTCGTCATCGCCTGGCTGGCCATCATGGGATCCATCGTGCAGTTTGTGATATGGTTTTGGCTTCTGCAACACGGCGATCCCGGAAAAATCAGCGCTTTTCTGTTTTTAGCCCCTTTGTTTGGCGTGCTGTTCGGGTGGCTTCTCTTGCGAGAACCCATAACCCTACAAATGGTGTGGGGAGGTCTTTGTATTTTCGCCGGGATCTTTTTGGTCAATTGGGGCACCGTCAAGCGGAAAGCTGTTTCGGAGGTTAGACGAACAGAAAGTTTCTGAGTGTGAGGGAAATTTCAATGTTCTATCCTGTGTTGGCTCATGCCATCACTTTACGAAAGGAGTAGAAAGATGTCTTTGTTCTATGAAGATTTCACAGTCGGTCAAACTTTTGCTGGCGGAGGGAGAACGATTCCGGAAGCCGAAATAATTCAATTTGCGCACATGTACGATCCTCAAAGCATGCATCTGGATCGCGTGCATGCCGAGGAGGGCCCGTTTCACGGGCTCATCGCGTCAGGTTTTCATACGCTGTGTTTGGCTTGGTGGCTCTTTTTGCGGTTGGGTTTGGTGCAAGAGTCCATGTGGGTCGGTGTGGGCCTCAATGTCTTACGATGGCGGCGTCCACTAAGGCCCGGCGATACCCTCTTTCTTCTGGTCGAGGTTGTCGACAAGTCGCTGTCATCGGCTTCGGACCATGGTCGGGTGACATTCTCTCATACTCTGACCAATCAGAATGATGAGACGGTGATGATCTATCAGAGTGTGAACTTGATTTCCTGTAAAAGAGACTCCCCATCATCGCATTCGTAAGTTTCTACTCCTATCCCGGACGAAATTCATGGGAGGCAGTTTTTCAAGCACTGGCGGCACAATCTCTATTCTAATCTGTTTTTCTGGAACAAATGGGTTTACGCAACCTGCCAGAAGAATCCGCGGCATATTTTGTGCCGACAACCTTCGATATCCTCTGAAGGTCTGTCAAGGGTATTTTTCAAGAGGAGGAGTCATGGGTGCCGATTACCTTTCGTTCAATGCCGGCAAGAGCTTGCCCCGGGGACAAGCCGTGGTCCGAGTAAATGCAATCCCCAGGGTTTTGTCAGACTTGAATATCATTCACTTAAGGGATAGCTAAGTGAAAAATTTAACTTAGCCAAACGTATTATGAGAAGTCGATAGAACTAGGCCCAATGATGAAAAAAATTCACCGGCTAAAAAGTATTTTTATAATGTTCGTGATATAATTTGAACTTGAATACAATAAATTGATTGACAATTAACGGGGTGAGCGAATGCTGCCATTATACACGGTGGGAGAAGTCAACTGGCTGACTAGCCAGGCACTCTATCACGGCTTGCCGGTAATGCAGGAAGAAGGCGTGATTTTATGCTGGCCTAAAGAGCCTTATGTATCTTTGGGATGTCATCAGGATTGGGAGGAATTTGACGAAACGTCCGGAGTTTCTGTCGTACGTCGACAGGTGGGCGGATCACTGGTGTATTTGGATGACCAGCAAGTTTTCTTTCAGATCATTGCAAATCCGTCAAATCATCCCAGACTAAAAACCCCGGCGCATTGGTATCATTTCGCTCTGGACCCGGTAATTGCTGCATTAAATCACCTCGGATTCGAGGCGTGGTTCAAACAGCCTGCCGATATATTGATTCACGACCGAAAGATTTCTGGGAACGCGGGTGGCCAGATCGAGGACAGTGCAGTCATTGTGGGGAATATTTTGCTTCAATTTTCTCCGGAACATATGGCTCAAGTGCGTGCGGGATCCGACATGTTAAAACGCGCCTTTGCCGAGGCCATGACTCAGCACTTGGTAACCCTCGATACGTTGACTGTGGGCCGAGGGAAATGGACCCGTGAAGAAGTCATGGAACTTTTAGCCCGGTTTTTTCATCAGGAAATGGGAGCGGAAATTCAGTCCTCCGTGCCTTGGGATCGGTGGCTTGACGCACTGAATCAAGTGAACGAAAGGCTTTTGAATCCCGATTGGCTGCATGTTGCGGGATATCGTCCTCCTTATCACCAGGTTAAGGTGCGAGAAGGCGTTTATCTGCGGCAAACCCGGCGGGAGATATCTCCCGAGATCATTGCCGAGATAAATACGGAGAGTCGTACGATCACGGCATTATGGAACAGTCCCATTTCCGTTTCTCTGCCCATAGACGCGGCAGGTGTTAGAGAAGAAGTCTCGGATTCTTTTCTTCGCATGATTCTTTATGAATTGATGGACGTTCGTAGCAAGGATCTTACGCTGTCTTGAATCGAATTTGAGATGGCGGCTTTATTACGAGACTCAAAAAAGAATCTTTCGATCGACAAGAAAGGGGATATGGACTTATGGCTACTGAACCCATTCACCGTTGGCGGGTTTTGGCAGATCGTTTCTATGACGCTCGGCACCAATGGGTTTTGGAGGATGGTGTGTTGCTGACCTTGGGAATTACCGACTATACCCAGGATAGTGCCGGAGATATCTTATATGCTTCCTTACCCGCTCCAGGCACGGCATTGGAAAAGGGACAACCATTTGGCAGCATAGAGTCGGGGAAGTGGGTTGGCCAACTTTATGCGCCGTTTGACGGAGTGGTGATTGCCGCCAACGAACAGGTTTCGGAGAATCCCGAGTTATTGAATCAGGATCCCTATGGACGAGGCTGGCTTATTAAGGTTCGGCCGTCCACCGATAATCTTCGAGAGTCTCTTTTGACCGATGCCGAATACATTCGTTTGCTGGACAGCCTGGACGAACGCTGATGGAAGAGTGGCGTTTATTGGACCCCGGTCCCTTGCCGGCTTGGAAACAGATGGCATTGGATAAAGTGGTAATCGAATCCCGAGCTCTTGATGAAGTGCCCAATACGCTGCGATTCATGGAATTTTCACCGCACACGGCGCTGGTGGGTTATCATCAGGCGGTTGATCTGGAAATTGACCGCAGCCAGGCTCAAGATCTTGGGGTGGAAATTAACCGCCGGATTACCGGAGGCGGCGCCATTTACATGGATGAGCAGCAATTGGGCTGGGAATTGTGTGTAAAGTTTGACGACAACAAGCGGATCCGGCCGGAGGAGTTGTATCCCAAATTGGCGCAAGTCGTCATTGAATCCTTAAGATCATGGGGTATTAAGGCTCAATTTCGTCCGGTGAATGATGTGGAAATTGAGGGACGAAAGATTTCGGGAACCGGAGGATCGGATTATCACGGTGCGGTAATTTACCAAGGAACGCTCTTATTGGACTTTAACGCCGAAATCATGCTGCAAGTACTCAAGCTGCCCATTGAAAAGCTTACGGATAAGGTGGTTGACTCTTTTCAAAAGCGTTTGATTACCATGCGAGAGATCTTGGGTTATGTTCCCGCCATGCAAGACGTGAAACGAAGCGTTACACAGGCTCTTACGCGTGTTTTCGCCGTAAATTTGACCCCGGCGGAGTTAACATCCCATGAAGAGCGTGAATGGGAAACCATTTTACCCTCCTACCGCGCGACACCGTGGATTGACTTGCGCAAACTCCCTCCCCTGCACCGGAACTATCCCACACATTCCTTAACCTACAAGGCCAAGGGGGGGTTGTTGCGGATTATTCTTCAGACCGATATGGATCAAAAACATATCAAGAAGATCTTTATTACCGGAGACTTTTTTGTTTATCCCGAGAGAGCCGTACTCGATTTGGAGGCGGCTCTCAAAGATGCTCCCCTAAGACTCGAAGAATTATCTACCATTTTGAGAGCGCATTACCGGCGAGGTTATGACTATATTGGTGTTGATATCGGGGACTGGCTTCAGGCCATGGCCCCTGTGTGTGACCAAAATCAGGAGGGATCGTTGTGAGTCAAAAGAACACTCAGTCCGATACCATTGAACTGCGTCCCGTCCAGGACGACTTTCGGCAGAGCCCGGATTATGTGATGACATCATTGGCGGGGGCCATCACCTTAGGATTCGAAAAGGGAAAGTTTGCCCGGGAAGAAACGGTCTTGCGCGGTCTGAATATTTTAACGACATATCCCGAAAATTGCGTGGCCAATTGTTCATATTGCGGAATGTCTCGGGAACGGCGTGTCCCTCGCGAAGAATCGACGTTTATCCGTGTCAAGTGGCCGATTGTACCCGTGGACGAATTGATAGAAAAAAGTGTGCAAGTTTCCCATCAAATGCGTCGGTTATGTGTGGGAATGTTGGCGAACCGGCAATCATTTGACCATTCGCTTCAAATCATTCAGCAATTTCATGAAAAGACACCCTTGCTGATTTCCGGTCTCATTACGGCATCTCTCATAAAAAAGCGCGAAGATCTGGAGATGATTAGGGATGCGGGCGCCGATCGTGTGGACATTGCCATCGATGCAGCCACCCCCGAATTATTTGACAAACACCGCGGACGTCCGGTAAAAGGTCCGCACCGTTGGGATCATTTCTGGTGGGTGACAGAAGAGGCGACCAAAGTTTTTGAACCGGGGACTGTCGGGATTCATTTGGTGGCGGGATTAGGGGAAAGTGAAGAGGAATTGCTGGCGGCTTGCCAGAAAGCTCAGGATATGAATGTGGTAACCCACTTATTTTCCTTTAATCCGGAACCGTCCACTCTATTGGGGGATTATTCCCAACCTTCCATGGGCCACTATCGTCGCTGCCAGTTGGGACGCTACCTTATCAATGAACTGGGTATTCACCTCCACCATTTTCGTTTTAATACGGCCGGACAGGTGGTGGACTTTGGCTTGGACCCCAAGACATTTGACAAGATCGTGGAATCCGGCCGACCCTTTATGACCTCCGGTTGCCCGGACGAACAAGGGGAAACGGCTTGCAACCGGCCGTATGGGAACGGGAGGCCCAGCGAGAAAATTCGAAACTTTGCCTTCGCCCCCACCGTCAGGGACGTTGAAGACATTCACACTCAACTCTTTGCTGATTTGACCCAAGATGTGGACACACGATTCGATGGCCCGGACGAAAACACACTCATAGCGAGCAAAGGAGGGAATTTTGCTGAACTGGGAAAATGAACCGCTAAAGGTGCTGGTGGAAGAAGCTCAAAGTTTATCGCGGAGTAATTTTCCAATGCGTCTGACCGTGTCAGCTCCCAGTCAGAAGCATTACGATACTCAGATTTATCAAAACCGGCGCAAGAGTTTTATGACGATGAGCGTTACCGGATCTCACTGTGCTTTGATGTGCGATCATTGCGGAACAAAGGTTTTGGAAGGCATGGCCGTGGCGAACAGTTCTTCACGCTTTCATACGGTTGCCGACAATTTGGTGGAGTCGGGAGCCGAAGGGGTGCTGGTCAGCGGAGGATGCCTTGATGACGGTTCGGTCCCCCTTGAACGTTTTGTGGCGGATATTGCCGGTATGAAGGCCCGGGGACTCACCGTATTGGTCCATACCGGGTTGGTCAAACGACATGTGGCCCGGGCCTTGAAGGAGGCGGGTGTAGACCAAATCCTGCTTGACATTATTGGTGACGACGAAACTATCCGCCAAGTCTATCATTTAAATAAGACTACTGAATCCTACCGTGAATCCTTAGCTATTCTTCGCGAAGAGGGATTGCCATCTGTGCCTCATGTGATCTGCGGGTTGCATTTTGGGCAATTGCGGGGTGAATTTCATGCCTTGGAGATGATTCGCGATGAAGGGTGCCAACAGTTGGTAATTGTGGCATTGATGCCCCTTGCGGGAACAAAGATGGCCAAGGTTCCGGCCACATCGGCGGACGACGTGGGAAGAGTCTTGGCCAGCGCCCGAATTATGATGCCCTTTACTCCGATGTCTTTGGGATGCGCCAAACCTGCCTCCAAAGAGAAGAAGGGCATGGAATTCTATGCAATCGATGTCGGGGTGCAGAACATGGCTTATCCCCTGCCGGATACGATACGCTATGCCGAGGAACAGGGTTATGACATCTGCTACCATGAGAAATGCTGTTCGTTGCCGGCGTGATGATGATGACACGAAAAGGGCCCCTAAAGGTGGGGCCCTTTTGTACGGTGAGAAAGAAGAACATTTGAACCGGCCTAAGTGGACCATTTGACCCCAGAAAATTTAAGACGCCGATATTACACTGAAAGCATCAAGGAGGGGTCAATGATGCGCTGGATATTGCGTGTGGCGGCATCTTTGCTGGCGAGTTTGGGAGTTTGGGGATTAATTATCCTCTTTGACCCGCCGATGCATTGGAACCTGTGGCAGGGAGCAGGCATTGTCTTAACAATGGGTTATATTGTGTGGACGACTAGCTTCATTATTACCGGTCTCTATTGGGCATGGAGTAATTATGAATTGAAGCCTTACCAGGTTAAGACACGAAATAACGTCATTCCCTTGACCAAATCCCGACATTTATCCCAAGGGCCAAAGGCTTCCTGAATCTTTCCGCTTTAAAGAAAGATGTTCTTGTACCGATTGTTTTCCTATTCGGGTGTCAAAAAGTCCACAAAAAAATCGGGTGGACTTTTTGACCTAGATTCGAGAGACCTAACGTAAAATGACGGGATCTTCACAGGGAGGAGCGGGGGATAGCAATATCCGACTGGCGATAATATTGGAGATATTGCATTTCGTGATCGTGATGGGTCCCCAGTAATGTCATTAGAGCTTCTAATCGCATCACCACGGATGGTGAGACACCTTCTTGGTCGAGGGTGTGACGCACCTCATCGACCCAGAGGAACATCAAATCATGGTCGCGTTGCAAGGTCTTAAGGACCGTCAGCCTTTCATAGAGCCATAGTTGTTCGGCTTGAGCGTGCGCCAATTCCCGCTCGGTCCAGATATCCAAAAGGGCCCAAGCCACTTCATTGGCTCTTTGTGTGTCGCCATTTTTAAGAGAGGTGCGCAGTAGCCGCATTCCGGCATCCAAATCGGCGGCGACCAGACGGTGCTCAGCCAGATGCTCGGCAAAATTGTCGAGACGGTTATGGGGAAGCATGGCAGGACATCCTTTCCGGCAAATTGTCCGGAGCTTTTTGGCCTAGTTGCTAAGTTACGGTTTAAGATACGCCGGACTTAAATGTCATAATCCAAATTGTGCAAATGACGAGACCGATACCCATCAGAATAGCTAATGTCAACGTGACAATCTGCCAGGTAGAACCGCGCCCCTCGCGCAGATGCATGAAGACCCCCAGTTGCAAAGCGGCCTGCAAAACCGCCAAAAAAAGAATGAATCCTATCAAGAAGGCCGGGGGCAGAATATGCCTGACGACGGCACCGAAGGCCAGTGCAGTGAGGACCAAAGACGCAATATATCCTAAGATTTGCTTCCAAGGAAAGACTTCTTCCTCAAAACGCGGGGAAAGATAGACGGATTCCACCTCATCACCATATCCTGTCGGGCCGTTGGGAGAAATCCCAACGATATGGGAATGCTTTTGTTGGCGTGATGTTGCCATGATCATCAGTCCTTTCGCGGGAATAAAGTTGTTGATGAGGAACTAAAAAACTTTGCCGCTCAAATACACCACGGTGAAAATGAAAACCCAGATAATGTCCAGAAAGTGCCAATACAAGGCGAACATATACAATTTCCGACTGGTTACGACCGTCAGTCCCCTCCCGGCCAACTGAATCAATAAAGTTATGGCCCAGATAATGCCGAAGGTGACGTGGGAACCATGGGTTCCTACCAATGTGAAAAAGGACGAAAGAAAGGCACTGCGATGCCAGGTATCATGGAGTGCGATATCGCCGAGAAATTCATTAATTTCCGTGGCGACGAAAAGGGCTCCCAGCACAATCGTCACAGCCAGCCAGATCATAGTGCCTTTGAGACGATGATGACGCATTTCGTAGACAGCGAGTCCGCACGTGAAACTGCTGGTCAAAAGGGCCACCGTTTCGAAGATGACGGGACCTAAATGAAAGAGTTGGCCCGGGGTGGGGCCTGTCATCCCATCCCGGAATTGGTATACGGCATAAACGGCGAACAACGAGGAAAAGAGGAGAAAATCTGTGGCCAAGAAGGCCCAGAATCCTAGGATTTTGAGACTTTCGTGTTCACTGGTAAATTCCAGTGGCCTTTGGGTCATTTCCGATTCCGGTTCTATGGGTACGTTCATCCTTCTAACCTCCCTAAGGATCCTTCAATATGGCGAATGGTGTCCGCGTGAATGGGTTGGTGATCGTCATAGTCGAAGGTGCCGGCAATCAAAAGCGCCACAACTCCTAAAGCTCCCAGGATGGCTATCCACCACCATTCAAAAACCATTCCGAAGCCGAAGACAAAGAAGGCGACAAACATCAGAAACGGGATGCTGGACGATTTGGGCATCTCCAAGTCTTGAACGTCTTGGGGATTGATCCTGATGACGTGGGTTTGGTCTTGTTGTTTCATTTCCCACCAGGCATCACGGTCGGACACGACGGGAATACGGGCAAAGTTATATTCGGGCGGTGGGGACGGAAGCGACCATTCGAGGGTTCGCCCATCCCATGGATCGCCGGTGAGATCTCTTTCACCGTGTTTGTAGCTGTACATAACACTGTAGACGAAGACGAGAAATCCTGCGCCCATAGTGAAAGCACCCAGTGTGGAGATGAGATTGGGAACGCTCCATCCCAGCCCCGGCGGATAGGTGTAAAGCCGGCGAGTCATGCCCATGAAGCCTAAGGCATATTGGGGCATAAAGGTGATCCAAAATCCGATGAAGAAGAGCCAAAAAAACCAGCGACCCTGATGTTCGTCCAGCTTGTATCCAAAGGTCTTGGGCCACCAGTAGTACACCCCCGCTAAGAGCCCAAACACTGTTCCGCCGATAATCACGTTGTGGAAATGAGCGATGAGGAAGTAGCTGTTATGGAACTGGTAATCGCCGACCACGGCACCTAACATGACACCACTTGCGCCACCCACGACAAAAGTGGGGATGAAGGCCAGTGCCCAGAGCATGGCCACAGGTGTTTTTACCCGTCCATACCACATGGTGAAGATCCAGTTGAAGATCTTAATTCCGGTGGGTATAGCAATCAGCATGGTCGAGACGCCGAAGAATGCGTTGACTCCCGGTCCCGCGCCCATTGTGAAGAAGTGATGGACCCAGGTGCCGTAACTGAGAAAAGTGATGGTAAGCACTGACCAGACCATAGCAGTGTACCCAAACAAACGCTTGTGCGAAAATGTGGCCACGACCTCGGAAAAAATACCAAACGAGGGCAGAACCAAGATATATACTTCAGGATGCCCAAAAAGCCAAAAGAGATTCACATACATCATGGGCATGCCGCCGTGAGTGATGGTAAAGAAGTTGGAACCGAACAACCGGTCAAACATTGTCATCGCCAAACCGACCGTCAAGGGAGGAAAGGCAAAGAGGATGAGGGCCGAGGTGACCAGCGAAGTCCAAACAAACATGGGCATGCGCATAAGGGTCATGCCAGGTGCCCGCATTTTTAAGATCGTGATGAGAAAATTGACGCCGGTGGCGATACTTCCGATTCCGGCAATCTGAATCGCCAGCAGATAGTAATTTTGGCCGACTCCGGGGTTAAAGGCCAGTTCTGTCAAAGGTGGATAGGAGGTCCAACCGGCATTGGGCGAACCCCCTACCAAAAACGACATGTTAAACAGAGCGGCACCACAAGCAAACAGCCAAAAACTCATCGCGTTTAAGCGCGGAAAGGCGACATCGCGAGCACCGATCATGAAGGGTATTGCCAAATTAAACATGGCGAAAATGAGGGGCATGGCCATGAAAAAAATCATAATCGTGCCATGCGTGGTGAAAAGCTCATCATATTGTCCGACCGGAAGAACATGGTTATTGGGCACCATCAGTTGGGATCGGATCATGAGCGCGTCAACCCCGCCGCGAAACAACATGAGAATGGCGGATATGAGATACATAATCCCGATTCTCTTGTGATCGACGGATGTCAACCACTCTTGCCACAACCATCCCCACTTTTTGCGGCGGGTGAGAATGTAAACTAAAAAGATCATGGCCAAAATAATGCCAATCTCAATGGCTATCTCGTCCGGGCGTCGTGTCTTCGGCGGAAAGAGTTTAGCGATAATATTACTCACAAAGAAAGCCTCCTTTCATTTCATTGTCATTACGCCATGTGCTTTGTCTTCCGATATGAGTCTTGGGAAGAGGGTCAGGTACGAATTTTTTGAAGTTCTGACCCTACCCATTTTCCGCTGATCTAAATAGAGACACCGTTTACGAAATTCTTGTTCCCACATCTTGAATCCTCTCGGAACACAAAGAAGCAGATTGCAAGTTTCCTCTTGTGCATCATCCAAAGAAGAAGGGATTGACGACTTCAGGGACATGGAATTTTCCGCCTTTCGTCTAAATTTAGGAAGGCATGTTCATGAACATGTGTTTCATTTGAATGAACATGTTCCCGTGTAACGTAAAACCGTGATCGGTCGTGGGGAAAGTTGAGACAGGAAAACCGGAATAAGTGGCAGAACTCACCCAGATGTGCCGATCAACCAGGCGGTTATAATCGGAGATGGTGAGAGGGTGATTCTCTTTTTGGACTTGGTTGGCCCAACTGTGGAATCGGTTCATGGGAATAGCCCGAACGTTGAACGTCATATGGACAAATCCCCGGCCCGAAAATTGTCCGCTGCGTCCCGGGTAAATACCGGGTTTGCGAGCTTCAAGCCATAATGGCAGAACCTCACCCGGCATGGTGTATTCCATACCCCCCAACCTAGGCACCCAAAAGGTATTCATGGGAGCCTCCGCGGTAAGTTTAAACAAAACGGGCACACCGGACGGGATGTTGATATAGTTGACAGTCGCGATATGTTGTTGAGGATATTCAAAGAGCCATTTATATTGAATGGCCGTGACGTCGATGATTACGGGATCTTTGGCGGGAGGCAGTTTATCGAGCGCGTATGTCTTTTGTACGGTAGGAATGCTGATAACAATCACAATAACCAGCGACAGACCGACCCAAAAGAGTTCCAACTTACGGTTGTGATCCCATAAAGGGTGGTAGGGTGCCTTGTTTCCGGGTTTGTCGCGAAAGCGCACCAACACAATGGTGAAGAGTACCAGCACCAATAAAATCACGAAGATCATCGCGCCACCCGAGAGGTAAATCAACCCCAGTTCGCTTTTGGCCACGGGGCCCGCCGGATGCAGAAGAACATATTGTTTGCCACACCCTGTTGCGAGAAGTCCGATGCCCAGAAGAATCAAAAGACGGTAACGATAGGAGTGTTTTGGACGTTTGGGAGTCACGCAGGAATCACCTCTTTAATAACGAAGATTTTCCACTAAAGCAAGAAATCAATAGCGAATTGTGATAATTGGAAATATAAGAAAATAAACAACTCACTAAGGGTTACGGTAATTTCGGCGAAACCCTTATGTAAATGCAATTAACTTAATTGGTTGGTAAGACGTTTTGAGTATATTGCAGTTTAATAAAAAGATCAATAAGTTAAGAACAAATGACACGAAAATTCGATTCGGAGTGATCGATATTGATTACGAGATGATTCTTACTTAACTAGAATTTTCTCTTGTGATAAACATCATTTGCGTAGGACGAAACTTTGAAGAAATTTCTAAAAAACGTGCAGAACCATTATACACCGCCACTTACAACGGAGAAGGGAAGAAGTTTGGACTTGATTTATAGAGGATAAGAAGTAGCAAAATAGGTGGATTTATAACTTGACAGGTAGTGAAAACGACAGCGAACTTACAGGTAAGTTTGTTCAAAGTTTCACAAATGCCATGAGTCGTTCTGCGAACTTTAACGAAATCCCTGATCCAATCAAGCAGATGTTCCGCGATGAAGAGACAAATCGAAATTCGCTGTAAACAAAACTGGGAAAATGTCAAACTCTAAACAAACTTCATGCCTAAGACGAAAATCAAGGAGGTGCGACACCCCGTTCGCCAATGGCTCGGTTGGGGTGAGTTGAGTAAAATTGTTGATCCCAACAAGCGTGATTTATGGTCATTTCCGTTGGCGGAGATAATGGGAATCAGGGATCTCTCCTTGATTTTTCCTTCTCGGCCTTTTTCCGTAATTAGCGGCCGAACCATGCCGACCCATAGCTATCCCATCTTCCGAGATGAACCGCGCTCTTATGGGCTGTTTCCGGAAGATCATTAATATCTGGGAGATAGAAATGACGGACCAAGACAGGATTTAAGTGCCAAACAACTGCAGTTGTCCAATGGCGCCGTACGCCCGGCACATTTCTTTTCGTCCCTAGGAATATTTGCGTCTATGAATGCGCCGAACTTTGATGATGAATTACGATCATAAAGATCCGACGCATTTCCTATTGTGTGGAGATAAGTGCCGTATTCTTTCAACAACCTGAACAGCCATTGGAGGATCTGGGTTTAAATGGGCCGATGAGAAACCCGAGGGTGCATAACACCGGGCAGGCTGAGATTTATGTTAAATCCACCGGTAATCGAAGACCTTTATCAACAAGAAGGGTTTGAGGGAAATCCTCATTAGGCCGGGGTACGGGTTATGGCTCCTCGGCGAAGTCGCCACCATTTGCGGAAGGCAATGATGGCCCATACTCCCTCCACAACACCAAAAGGCCAAGTGCCTGCCAGCCATCCGTAGACAGATGAAGCACCGCAAGCAACGGCAAACGCGAAAGTGTACCAAGAAGAATGTTGTTCCAAAGCGTAAAAGATCATCATAAGACTCACGACGATTGCACCGAAGGCCGTTAACACGAAATCTTTCCACCTCTTTACTCCCACATTGCTCTTTGCTGTGAAGTTCGTCAATAGCCTAATCTTCATTCAAACATAACCTGTCCCCAAGGATTTGATCATTTTGGGATCGGTTCGGGTTTTGCCTGACAGATCATGTTCAGTGATCGGACAAAACAAACGATTTTTCAGTCGACGGCACAAGAATTGTTTTTGCCTGGTCGTTAGCATGGAAATGAGAGGGAGGGGTGAATATGTTTCTTTCTCCCAGGGAACAGGAAAAATTATTGATAGTAGTGGCCGCCAATCTGGCGCGAAGTCGGCTGGAACGAGGGATTAAACTCAATTATCCCGAGTCAGTGGCCTATATTGCGGCGCATCTCATGGAAGGAGCCCGTGAGGGGAAAACTGTGGCGTTATTAATGACGGAAGGGGTCACGCTCCTAACCATGGACGATGTGATGGAAGGAGTGAGTGAAATGGTTGACGTCGTTCAAATCGAGGCGACCTTTCCGGACGGAACTAAATTGGTGACAGTGCACAATCCCATTCGACCCAAGGCCGAGAGGAGTACCTTTGTGGTGAGTTCAGGATGATACCGGGAGAAATTAAGGTCAAGGATGCACCTCTTATTGTGGATTCTGTTTGCGGTGTTGTTTTGGAAGTGAAAAATACGGGAGATCGTCCCATTCAGGTAGGCTCACATTTCCATTTTTTTGAGGTCAATAAAGCTCTTTACTTTACCCGCGATCGGGCCTATGGAATGCGTTTGGATATTTTGGCGGGCGCTGCCGTGCGTTTTGAGCCGGGTGTGAGCAAAACGGTGAGGTTAACTCCTCTACAAGGAAGCAGGCGAATATACGGATTGAACGGTTTAACCGAGGGAGCACTCGACGATGAGGCGATTAAAGAGCAAGCCTTGAGAAAAGCGCGGGAACGGGGATTTTGGAGAGACGAGTTATGAGTTCTGGGATAAGCCGCCTCCAACGTCAGCAACTCTTTGGCCCCGGACTCGGCGACAGGATACGGCTCGCCGACACGGAATTATGGGCCATGGTGGAGGAAGATCGGACTGTTGACAGAGATTGCGCGAAATTTGGAGGAGGAAAAGTTGTTCGTGAGGGCATGGGTCAGGCCGGTTGGCACACAAGGGCCCAAGGTGCCCCGGATTTGGTCATTAGCAATGTTGTCATTATTGACTACTGGGGAATTGTCAAGGCCGATGTCGGTATCAGGAACGGACGCATTTCCGCTATCGGCAAGGCCGGAAATCCTGACATTATGGACGGGGTGGAACCCCGTTTGGTTATTGCTCCCACAACGGAGATGATTTCCGGAGAAGGGATGATCTTGACAGCGGGAGGCATTGACACCCACGTCCACTGGATTACTCCCGATTTGGCGTTTCATGCGCTCGCAGCCGGTATGACGACTTTGATAGGGGGAGGCACAGGACCGAGTACCGGCACGAATGCGACGACGGCGACTCCGGGACCTTGGTATATTGCCCGAATGCTTGACGCCATGAGTGAAATGCCGGTTAATGTCGGTTTGACCGGAAAAGGCAACGCTTCGTTTAAAGAGCCATTGCGGGAGCAGATTTTAGCCGGGGCAATCGGACTCAAACTGCACGAGGATTGGGGAACCACTCCTAGGGCCATTGACACCTGCCTTCAAGTGGCCGATGAAGAAGATGTGCAGGTTACTATTCATACGGATACCCTCAACGAGGCAGGATTTGTGGAAGAAACGATCCGGGCTATTGATGGGCGAATTATTCATACTTATCACACGGAAGGCGCAGGGGGAGGACACGCTCCCGATATTTTGCGTGTCGCGTCTTTTAATCATGTTTTGCCGTCTTCAACCAACCCGACCAGACCTTATACCGTGAATACCTTAGCGGAACACATGGATATGCTGATGGTGTGCCATCACCTGGATCCTAAGCTGGCCGAAGATGTTGCATTTGCCGATTCCCGAATCCGGGGTGAGACTATCGGAGCCGAAGATGTGCTCCATGACATGGGAGTCTTGTCCATGATGTCCTCGGACTCCATGGCTATGGGCCGCATAGGCGAGGTAATTACCAGAACATGGCAGACCGCACACAAAATGAAAAAGGAGCGGGGAGCTTTAAAAGAAGACGACTCTACATGCGACAATTTCCGGATCAAACGCTATATCGCGAAATATACCATTAATCCCGCTATTACGCATGGGATTAATGAATTGGTTGGGTCCGTAGAGGAAGGAAAATGGGCCGATTTGGTATTGTGGAAGCCGGCCTTTTTCGGGGTTAAACCGTCTGTCGTCATCAAAGGAGGGATGATCGCGGCGGCTTTGATGGGTGACGGAAATGCCTCGATTCCTACCGTAGAACCCCGTCTGATGCGAAAAATGTTCGCATCCCAAGGACATGGACCCAGGAATTCGTCCTGGACATTTGTGTCCCAGAAAGCCTATCATGCCGGAACAATAGATTCACGCCTTGACCGGCAATTTTATGCCGTCAAGAATTGCAGAAATGTGAATAAACAATCGATGATGTTGAATGATCAGACCCCAAAGATTGTTGTGGATCCCGAAACTTACCGGGTATACGCCAATGACGAGTGGATTACCTCAGTTCCGGCCGATGTTTTGCCTATGGCCCAACGGTACTTCTTATTCTGAAGAGGACCTAGGGGGAAGGACAGGGAAGGGAGTCAGAGAGAAAGTAATGGATACAGTGAGAGTGAATCGAGTCTTGGGATCGTTCGGAAGCGATAGCCTTGGCAAAGCCGTCGAATGGGTGGATATGGATAGTGATCAATGCCAGAGATCTCGGTGGAAAACTCTCAGTGACAAAGGTCGTGTCGTGCTGATAGACTTGCCCCGCCATACGGGACTTGCTGACCAAGACATCCTCTATGCCGATCAAGAGATTTTCATTGTAGCTCGGATGAAGGCCCAGAAAGTTTTGGTGATGCAGCCCAAGACGCCCGAAGAGATGGGAACCTTATGTTATCATATCGGGAATTTGCACCAACCTTGCTGGGTTAAGGAAGGACAGGTGTTCACCCCCAATGAAACCTTTCTCAAGGACCTCGCCCAATCCTTGGGCATCTTGGTTGTTGAAGAATATTGCGTGTTACCTCAGGGGTTTGCCACCAGAAACCGTCCTCACAGGGCTTCTTGATTGTGGCCAATTCCCAGGACGGTGAAGTATTTCAGTTTGTGGACGGCTTGTTTCCTTCAGGGGCTTTTACTCACTCGTTCGGGTTGGAAACTCTCGTTCAAGAACAGTGGATTACGGATGAATTGTCGTCACGGGAGTGGATTCGCGCGATTGTTCGTCATAGTTGGGTGAGATCCGACGCTTTGGCCGCCCAACTGGTTTATAGAGCTTCCCATGATGTCAGTTTTTGGACTCAGGTCCGGAAAATTGACGGGTACTTGACGGCGAGCCGTGCGTCCGAAGAAAGTCGCCAGGGTTCTTTGAATATCGGTCGGCGTATTTTGCTCACGGCCTCGGAGCTATTCCAGGATTCGGATCTGCCTAAATATCAAGAGGCCGTCCGCCATGCTCCCCATCTCGGAAATCAGGCGGTAGTGTTGGCTGTAATCGGTGTGATTCGGAAATGGGGGGAAGGTCTGGGCATGCAAGCTCAGGCCTACATGGCCCTCTCTGCGATGGTTCAGGTGCTGGTGCGCTTAGTCCCTTTAGGGCAGAGATCGTCTCAAAAAATGCTGTTTGATCTGCATGGTTGGACTATGGAAGTATTGACGGAAATCAAGGATTTGCAGGTGGAGGATATCGGCTCTGGTATGCCTCTTTATGAGGTGGCCCAAATGCGCCACCGCGATTTATATTCGCGATTGTTTCGCTCGTAAACTGTGGTTATGAAGGGCCACAAGAATACGAAAGGAGGGGTTTTTCCGTGAAACCGGTCAGAATCGGAGTTGCAGGACCTGTCGGTGCGGGGAAAACGACCGTTGTGCAGTGGTTGGCCGAATCCTTAAAAGAAGAGTACAGCATAGCGGTCATTACCAACGACATTTATACCCGGGAAGATGAACGGATTTTGGTGCATAGTGGAGTATTGCCTGCGGAACGAATACGCGGAGTTGAAACCGGAGGATGTCCCCATACGGCGATTAGGGAAGATGCTTCGGTGAATTTGGATGCGTTGGATGAGTTATTGAGCGTTTTTCCCGATCTGGATGTGGTACTAATCGAAAGCGGCGGCGACAATTTGGCCGCGACCTTTAGCCCCGATTTAGCGGATTTTGTCATTTATGTGATTGATGTGGCAGGAGGGGAAAAATTGCCGCGAAAGGGCGGGCCAGGTATTGTCAAATCCGATGTCTTAGTCATAAATAAAGTGGATTTGGCTCCCTATGTGGGGGCGGATTTGGCGGTAATGGAACGCGACACCCGGGCAATGCGGTCCAATCCCTATGTGCTGACGAACCTAAAGACGGGGGAGGGAATGTCCGAATTATTGGCCGTGGTGCGCTCCTATGCCTTGTTTGAAGAAGGCTCGGGGGATTCAGGGGAAAAAACGGAATGAATACCTTAAGCCGACAATATATACATGTCTATCCCAACCGCATTGAAACCTATTGCGAGCCGCCGCTTTATCTTTTTGTGCTGAAAAACACACCGCCTTTTCACGTGGTGAGTGCGGAATTCGCCGGTATTTTGGAAGGCGATCATTTTGAAACCGAAATTGTTGTGGAGTCTGGGGCATCTCTGAGCTTAAGTACGCAGGAAGCGGCCAAACTCATGGCGATGCCCTCGGGAAATGCCCGGCACGACTGGCACATTGTGCTGCAACCAAATTCTCAGTTGACATTTTTGCCTAATGAAGTCATTCCGTTTGCGCAAAGTGATTTTACCCAAAGTGTTGTTTGTGAGATGAAATCATCCGCCACTTTTATCTGGGGAGAGGTGGCGGTGGCGGGCCGACTGGCTCGCAGCGAATGGTTTCAATTTCGTCATTACCATAGCCGAATAAGTGTTATCGAATGGGAGTCCTCCACTCCTTTATATCATGAAAACCTGTGCCTGAGGCCCGCCTCCGGTCAGTCCGATGGTCTCGACATCTGGGGTGGGTTTCGGGCCTGGGGATCATTGGTGGCTATTCGTAATGAGAAGAGTTGTGCCGGATTGTCCCCACCGACCCTGGAATACGCTTCAACTCTCCGTTCTCGTGCCTACACCTCTGGCGGTGAAAAGGACAATTCTTCGGAAGAGGATGCGAGATTGGGTCACTATCAAGGATTGTCTTCTCTCCCCGGAGGTTTTCTGTGGCGGATAATGGCCTTTGAGGCTCAAGTTATTCAGCACCAACTCCAGATCATGGCTACTTTTGCCGAAAACCAGGCGAGCTCTTGGTCGGAGTCTCGGGTGACGGAACCAGAAGAAAATGGCAAGAAATCTCTAAACGCAGTGAATTGATCTTCATTCCCGTGTTTTGTGTTATTGGTGTGGCCCTTTCTCCCCACTATCACCGGTCATGTTCCGGCTGAGGGTTCCCCATGAAGTTCACTCTTAGTCCCTGAACTTGTGAAACGTCTTTTCGTCTGATTTTGCCGGGTAACGTCAGTTAGGGGAGGGTGTCGCTCGGCACAAAAGGGAAGGCGATCACATGGGAGACGGGTAAAGCGGAGAGAGGGGCGGGGTATTTTCTGCCGGAAATCTTGTGTTGTCCTTTAACATCTCAACTTGGCACCGGGAATTTTAAGTGTCTTATGCCTCGTCGCGCTTATCGGTGGGGTAAGAAGAATTTAAATGCCTCCTGATATAAACAACACCCATCCAGATGGCCACAAATCCTACCGTTAGTGATCCGCTTCCCAGAATCTGATCAAGAGTCGGCGTTTTATTTATCGTCAGAACGACCAAAAGATGTCGGACTGACGCCAAAGCCGCTATCGCTGCAATCAGTTCCGGGCGAATCTCATGGGCGGATTGCATAACCCGGGCGGTGTGAGCCAGTTCACCGAACAAGAAGGCAAGCATGAGGGGATCGATACTGTCGTGCAAGGCCGGCAACAAGTTGTTGATATGAGAAACCCAAAGCCACACGGTATCACCCAGTGCCAGCGCCGTGGCTATGGTGAAGGCCCCGGTAACGCTGCCCCATAAAAGAAATTGAAACGTCCAGCGCATCGTGGTCATCACCTTTTATCAGTTATTGTGGCTGCAATCGTACCATAATCTTCCGGGATGATTCAAGCAAGTGGCGATGTATCCATCTATAGCAAATATAACTCAACTCTGGCACATGGGAATGGCGTATCTTGAAATCCGATAAAAAAGTGTGGAAGGTGCTCCCTTTAAATTGGGGGGTTCGCCTCTTAAGACTTGTGTGCCTGAACCAAAGCGTGTCGAGACTTGCCTTTGGGGAAGGTTACTTCATCCGTCACCAAGGCAACGCCTCGATTGTCCCTTTTGTGTGGGTAGAAGAGACAAGACAACCATAAGGTTATGCGAGATGATAGAACTGATTGAGTCGTAAAAGTCTAGGCCAATTTTGAGATCGAATGGACTTTTGTTAAATGAGAATCGCTATCTCTGGGATTTTTCCCAAGATAGTTGACTTTTGACCGGGGAACATAATTAATGCAGGTCAGATTAAAATCTGATAGGGTGGTAATTGTATTGGCAGCTTAAGTGATAGGCGGGAGAGGAGGACTTTTTGTGGACCAGGATACCAACGACTTTTGGCAGGGGAAAAAGAGGCAGATGATGTCCAATAATCGGTCGCGCGGATCGAGAGGCTGGAACGGCAATAACCGTGTTACCCTTGCCTTAATTGCCCTGGAAATTATCGGGTGGCTATTGGGAAACTTTCCCGGACTTTTGGTACATTTAACGCGAGTGGAAGCCATTTTGCTGACCACGATAATGCCTGGAGGTCTCTTGGGATTAATTTTTGCGGGGTTTTTCATTTGGATTGTCGGTTCACAGCTGGAAATTGTCGCGAAATGGTGGCAATACCTTCTGGTGTTCTTTGGATCCGGAATTGTGGGATCCACAGTGATGATCATTATGGGTGGTGCAGGCGGGGCTTTGGCGGCGTTTGGACTGGCCGGAGGCTATGTTTATGCCATGTCGCGTTATAATTATGGGGCGGCGGTGCAATGGGCACTGTTTTTGTTGCTGATCAATGTTGTGTTGTCGGGATTTCAGCCCGCAAGTCTTTTAGGCATGGCGGGAGCTTTTGGCACGGGTTTGGGTTTAGCGTGGACAACGGGAATCGGAGAGCGGTAATCATAGAGAGAATTAGAATCCCAGTCCCTGAGATCACTGCGACCGGGGGCTTGATTTGTTGGGTTCATGTGTGAGTCTTCTGCGATGGCTGTTCAGAAATTACCCGGTACTCGGGTTTCGCCACAGAATAACCCCCAAGCGGACAATCGACGCGTCATTCTTCGGATATTGTGCGCACTGGCAGGAGTTACCTTGCATGAGCGGATACGTGTCCTCCTTGCTCGCTTCCGAAAATATCAAGATGGAGAGAGGATCGATAGCGGGATGACGGGCTAAAGGCACCATCTCCTATGGATAAAATGGTTACTATGACATATTCGACATATTAATGCTTTCGCGGATTTTTCGTATTTTGAATGCTACAAATATTTAAGGAAGAGGTGTGTCGGCATAAGGCCGTCCTTGACAGCTTTGTCACCACCATTGCTAACGACTGTCAAACAGTCGGCATAAATTCCTCGGAGGGTCGTTCTCTCTTGGTGAGTGGAGGGCATGTGTTACATGACAAATATATCGGTTAAATGGGCATCTTCAGCCGAGGACTATATATGGCTCGAGAATTTGTGGATAGCAAAATGGGGTGCAAAAACAATGGTTTCGCATGGACAGCGTTTCGAAGTGGGGGAGCTTAAAGCCTTGGTCGCCACCGAGCAAGGACAAAATTGTGGAGCTTTGAGCTTCACTATAAGCCCCCTGCACTCGGAATGCGTGAGCTTAAACGCCCTTACTTTGGGACGCGGTGTGGGCACGGCCTTGGTAAACGCCTGGGAGAATTGGGCGCGGTATCAAGGGATTCAGCGTTTGTGGCTGATCACTTCCAACGATAATCTCAATGCTTTGCGCTTTTATCAAAAACGCGGGTTTCGTCTGTGTGCATTGTATCCGGGGGCTATCGACACAGCCCGTCTTGAGAAACCGGCCATAGCTTTGTATGGAGAGCAAGGTATTCCGATTCACGACGAAATCGAACTCGAAAAATGGCTGGAGATAGACACTCATGCAGAAAACTAATCGTTCGAGCTAGTTATTTCATCTGTTGGATCGGAGGGTAACGAACAAAAATTATTATATGAAATGGTTACAAAGCACTAGGAAAAAGTGCGGGAATATTATAAAATGATCATCAGTTCTATGCCCTGCAAGATTGGGGTCACGTCCATGAATTCGTGATATGGGGGGAGATCATGATGGTCATTGTGATATTCATTCTTACCGCCGCGTTTGCGCCTGTACTCATTGCGTTATTTGGCCCAAGCCTCTGGTCTCTCGTCAGGCAAGTGTTGTGGACAGTCCTAATCCGTCCCACCCGGCCGGTAATTATTTTGCCGAATGGTTGGAGGCGGAGAGTCGCCTGGTTTGTACGGCCTTCGAAAAAGGCGCCGGCACCTCAAATGGAAGGCAAAAAAATGCGCGATACCGTTTAACACAGATGAGATCAAATGGCCCAGGACGGCAGAGGCAAAGGCAAGCCTTGTCCGGGAGGCATTAAAAGAGTAGCGCGGTTTAAAATGGCCGGCTGAGGATTGATAATGAGGTAATGGGCAGTCCATTGATGTTGCCATTGCCAAAGTCCCACGAGTTGTATCCATCCCCGCCCGGGAACTCTCAGTAAAACGCCGAGAGCCAAGGTGTTCGGGCGACTTTGCATGGCCATCATGAATCCGGCAACTTGTTCATTGGCCTTTCCCATATCCCAGGCCTTTAAAGAGGGAGAAATGGCCACGGGCGGCGGTTGGCGGCGTTTAACAAAATTTTGGGTCCACACCATCATCTCTTGCCAAGGGACGGGCAATCCTTCGGACGAGGTGATCTTGACCGGTTGCCAACGGATAAAAGATCCGAAACCGCGACCGAAATACATAGTGTTATGCACCGGCACAGGCCACACCCACCACGTTTGACGGATATTCTCGGGATTAACAGCGATCCATGGTGTCCACCTTCCCTGTCCCTGATTTTTTAAAGCACCGGGAATCCCCATCTTCACCCACTTGAGTGTCCACGGTCGATTCTTGTCGATAGAAACGGTTCCTTTGCCCTCGAAGGAGGAGGGGGCAATTGTTCCGCTGTGGGTTTGCAAGGCGAGAAGTCCGGCGGACAAGAAGAGTACGAGAAAAACATGAAGAATTGGTCTCATTGTTCCCTTGAATGAATTCGTCATGACGTCTCGTCCTCTCAAACCGTGATCGGCTACGATCTTTGTGTGGTCATCTCGATAAAAATTGGCGAAGAAGTGCAAGGCCATTCATTCCGGCTCGTTTCCACCTGGCACATAGATCTCTACCGGCAGAGAAAAGACAATAGCGCCACCGATTTGGACACTGACGGGGTAGGCATACATATCCGGATGCAGTGTGGGAAATCCCTGTATCAGAGTTGCCCGTTCCTGAGAATGCTTTTCAATCAGGTTCAGGATTTCATCGATTTTCGAGTTGTCCGTTCCAATCATAAACGTGGTGTTGCCGACATTAAGAAATGTTCCCCGACTGGTAAACTGAGTGAACCTCACTTGTGCTTGACCGAGAGCCAAAGCCACATTGGAGGCATCACGGTACTGGACAATAATTATCAGTAGGCGGTTTACAACCATGTGATCATCCTATCTCTTCATCTCAGCATGAAATCGTCTACGATACGGTCGACACGGGTAGAATGCGAAGATAGTGGCCATGCGAGAAATACGTTGCGTTCTTAGATATTCTATGATAACCGATCGTGATGTGTCGGGATAAGTCCTTTTTGTCGATACAGGTTCCACTTTAAATTGTCACGGACTCTAAAACACCGGATATTTGGCATAAAAGAGCCTTGGCGAATCGTGAATATGGCAGGCCATCTCAGTTTAGGATTTACAGGATTCTCGCCCCCCGGGGTCAACTTTGAGTGAGTGGCAAGCGGCCAAAGAGGAACTTAAGCCAATTGCCCTTGTTGCAGTAAATACATTTTATAGTAAAGCCCTTCGCGCAGCAAAAGTTCTTGGTGAGTCCCCCGTTCCACAATTTCACCGTGATGTAAAACCAGAATCAAATCGGCATCTTGGATCGTGGACAATCGGTGGGCGATAGCGATGGTTGTACGGCCATGCCGCATTTGGGATAAGGCTTTCTGAATAGAGTTTTCCGTTTCGGTATCCACGCTGGCAGTGGCTTCATCTAAGGCCAAAATGACCGGGTCGATTGCCATGGTTCTGGCAAATGACACCAATTGACGCTGCCCGGTCGATAAGGTGGCCCCTCTTTCTCCTATGGGCGCATGATAGTCTCCCGAGAGTCGACGGATAAAAGGATCAGCCTGAACAAATTGTGCCGCTCGGATGACGTCATCATCCTTCACAAAGTGATTGCCCAGGCGAATGTTAGAGGTGATATCTCCATAAAACAAAAACGGTTCTTGCAAAACAAGACCTATTTTGCGCCGCAGTTCATGAGCGCCAATCCTTGGCAGTTCGGTTCCGTCAATGAGAATTTTTCCCCGTTCTACGGCATAAAACCGCATGAGAAGATTGATAATCGAACTCTTGCCGCTTCCTGTGTGTCCCACGATGGCCACGGTTTGACCCGGATGAGCGGTGAAGCTGATGTGCTTGAGAATATCGTTTTGTCCGTCGTAGGAGAAGGAGACATCATCGAATACCACTTCGCCCCGTGTAATTTGTGCCCGGGAGTTACCCATCGTCTCGGGTGCCATCTCTTTGTGATCCAGAATCTGAAAGACTCGCTCGGCCGACACCATGGCCTGCTGAAAGAAATTAAGGCGTTGCATCATGTTGTTTACGGGTTCGAAGAATCGGCTGAGATACGTCACAAATGCATATAAGACACCAATATTGACGGCGTGGGCAAATGAACTTAGGCCGAAATACCACAGCACAAAGATCAAGGTCAGTGAGTAAATGACGTCATTCAGGGGCCTTAACAATATCCCATTTAATTGCATGTTCCGAAACCGGGCTTTGCGGTAGGCGTCGTTAATTTGCCCAAATTCCCGGCGCAATCGTTTTTCTTGTCGCATGGCCTGGATAATTGCCATGCCTTGCAACGACTCATTGAGTTTTGCGTTCAAAAGGGCCAGTTGTTGTCTGGCGACATGAAAAATTGGCGCGCTCACTTTTCGGTATAAGGACATGACGGCCACAATCACGGGAATGAGAAACAGACAGTCCAGTGCTAAATGGGCGTTTAAGGCGAACATGGCGATGAGAATGCCCGCGAGTACCGTGATATTTTGCACAAATGTAGACAGCACTGTCATAAACATTTCCAGAATAGATTGAGTGTCGTTGGTAATTCGTGAAACGACTACTCCGACCGGGGTCTTATCGAAAAAAGACAAAGCGATTTCTTGGGCTTTATCAAACAACTCAATACGAAGTTGCTGGATAATATTTAAAGCCAAAACCTCAAAAAGGAGCAATTGGATGACGTTCAATACGGCGGTGAAAATCACCAGCCCGAGATAGAGGATTGCCAATTCACTCAAAATAACGCGAGGGAAATGGCGGGGAATCAGATACCGATCAATAAAAACCTTGATCAGAAGAGGTTGAACCACGTCAGTGGCCGTGGCAGCCAGCAGAATGAAAAATGCCAAGATCAATTTGGACCGGTAAGGTTTGAGATAGCCCAACAATCGCCTAAACGTGTGTTGGGAATTGGATGGGGTTCTGGTCTCGTCTTGTTCGAGAATCATACCTCGACCCCTCCTCGTTCCACTTGTGTTTCCAGTTGCTGGCGTTGATACATATCCCAGTAACGTCCTCCCAGAGACAATAAATATTCATGCGTACCGACTTCGGCAATGACGCCATTTTCGAGTACGATGATTTGATCGGCATGTTCGATAGTTTTCAACCGGTGGGTGGCAATAATCGTGGTTCTGCCCAGGCGGACATTTTTGATTTGTTCCAAAATGTGTGTCTCGGTACGGGCATCTACCGCAGACAAGGTATCATCCAAAAGCAGGATCTCGGTATTGGGCAAGATGGAGCGGGCAATTGATATCCGTTGTTTTTGCCCTCCCGACAGATTCGTTCCTCGTTCCCCCACAATGGTGTCGAAGCCATCTGGAAATTGTTCGATATCTTCTAATACACCTGCTTGATAAGCTGCGTGCATGATCTCCTCTCGCGATGCTTGAGGGCAGGAAAAGGCAATGTTGTCGGCAACGCTTTGTGAGAAAATAAAGGCATCTTGAGGCGCGTAAGCGATGTTGGCGCGCAGAGCATTTAGCGTCACATCTTGAATCGATACACCTCCTATGGTAATTTGGCCCTCCTCGGGCTTGAGATCAAACTCGCGGAGCAAGAGGCGCAATAATGTGGTTTTGCCTGATCCGGTTCGGCCCACAATCCCCAAAGTGTGGCCTTGTTCAATGTCGAGAGAGATGTTGCGCAACACTAAGTGAGTGCTGCCCGGATACGAAAATTGGCGTATGGCATATGCAACCGATCCGGACGGCATTTGGTCCTTGGCTCCGGGTTTGTTTGTAATGGTGGCAGAGACGGCGAGAAGATTCTCTACCCGTTCATAAGATGCCCGGCCGCGTTCGACAATGTTGAACAAAAAACCGAAAGCAAGCATCGGCCAGATCAATTGACCGAGGTAAAGGGTAAATGTCGTTAAATTTCCAAGATTCAGGGTGCCATGAACGACAAACATGGCGCCTACGGCAATGGATAGGAAGTATGACAGCCCTACGATAACTGAAATGGTCGGATCAAAAAGAGAGTCGATACGGGCCACCGCCACACTTTTGTTGACGACATCCCGAGACAGTGCGACAAAGTTCTGCCTTTCCCAGTCTTCCTGGCCGAATGCCCGTATCACGCGGATACCGGATACGTATTCCTGAACACGGTCATTAATGTCGGAAAATGCTGCTTGAGCGAGATAGAAACGGTCATGCAACATCTTGCCATAACGCGTGACGGCATATGCCATTAAGGGCATGGGCAATAACGAGACAATCGTCAGTTTCCAGTTCAGAAAGGCCATTGTCGTGATGACGACACTGCCCGTGACAATAGAGTCGACCAGGGTGAGAACACCCTCGGAAGCCGTTTCCTGAATGGCTTGGACGTCATTTGTGGAGTGTGCCATTAAATCCCCGGTTCGTTTGTGATGATAAAATTCCGGGGCCATGACAGTGAAATGATGATATAGTTTGGTGCGAAGCTCCGTGGCTAGCTGGATGGCCCCGCCAAACAACATTATTCGCCAAAGATACCGAATTCCGTAGGTGAGAAGTGCTGTAACCAGAATGATCAACAGATCGCGGTAGAGCTTGGCATGGGTCAATTGGTGGTGGGTCAGAGCGTTAATGACAAGTCCTACGATACGGGGTGGAATCAAGGACAATAACGCCACCATGATTAATAGGACTATTCCTGTAATATAGCGTGTTTTGTGCTGGCGGAAAAACCACATGAGATCCAAAAATACGCGCACGGCCCATTGCCCTTTCTTTTTGGTTCACCTGGGGCGTGTGACATTTGCCAGACGAGTGATGTCACACGGCTAGGAGAGGAAAACTTGACTTTAGGATACGATATCCCGAAGAGACTGCCAAAACAGATCCGCGCAGATCCTCTCAGGTGACGCAGGGGTCAAAAGCGAAATATCTTTCAGTATACCACGAAGTCGATCTCATGGCTCATTTTTTCACACCGTGCTCGCCCATGGCCACTCGAAAAATCGATCTTCCGGAGATCGCAGAGGATCGGTCTGATCCAAGAGATGAGTGTGTATCGCTTAAAGATATTGCGGATCATCATCAAAATCTTTATGAAAAAGAAAAGAGAGGAGATCTGGGGTGATTTTAGCCAGTGACAAGACGGTTTATGAAAGGGGACTGTTCCGAAAGAAGAGGCCGATGATCGTGACATAGCCGGATGTCTTTTGGAACAGTCCCGGATGGAGAGTTGCCCGGCAAATTTAATGGGTTAAGGATTGAATATCCCGGGTCAAGTTGTAAACATTCGGACTGCCCAAACCGGTTACCCGGTTGTAACCCACATGGTCATAATAGAACCAGTTGTTGCCCTTTGTGATGGTGTGAAAAGCCGGGTACAAGCTGTTTTGAGGACTTTGAAAAACTGCATAAAACAAAGGATTGGCAAATCCGATTTGTGCACCCAAAGCACTATCCATGGTTGCCGTAATTCCCGCCCATTGAGGAGAGGCAAAAGAAGTGCCGCCGAAGCCATTTATCCAACCTTGTCCGTAAGCTGTTCCGGAGTTGGTGTCATATATGGAATAGCCGGTGAAGGGATCGGCATTCAGCGCCACATCGGGCACGTTGCGTCCCGTACTCTGGGGAAAAGCGGGGCCAAATTGGTAGAATGGCCGGGGAAATACTGAAGAGGTCCCCCCTCCGGAACCTACGGGAAAGATCGCGGCATAAAACTGCGCTTCAGTGCTGTAACCGAAGTTCTTGTAATACGGCAGCAAATAGGACCAGCCCCATCCATGTTCTGTCCGCATGGGAATGGAACCACCGGGAATGGGGACTTGCCCGTTGATTGGCAAAGTGGTTCCTCCGGCCGCTGTGATATAGGGAGATGAAGCCGGAAAATCTACCGAAGGAGCCGTTATCACCGGATAACCGTCATAGGCTCCCGAGTCCCCCGAGGCACTGAACAGGGATTGTCCCTGGGCGGCACCTTCCATAAAGATATTGTTGATGGCCATGTCATACGCCGGGGTTGCCAATAATTCGTCCTCACCCCAACTGCAAGACATCGTTTGGGCGCGGTCCTGGCTCACCACGGAATTGAACAGGTCATAAAAACCTTGGGAAGTATTGGGAGCCTCGTAAACCAAAATGTTGGCACGCGGAGCTAAAGATCCGGAGCGTTCGACGTCCAGTGACGTTTCAATTCGCCCGGAACCGGCCCCGCTATTGCCGGAAGGATAGCCTCCGTCGACGGGGACAATATTCAGTGATGCCGATCCCCGGTTGATGTGATAATACTTCCAAAAATGCTGTGCGTCGGAGGGTTTAAAGGTGGCCAGAGTCGCAATAGCAATGGTCTGATTTTGCCCGAGAGCACCCTTTTTATACAGTGGGTTAATTTGATAGGCGCTGGCAATTTGTTGGGGACTGTAGCCTTGTGGCTGAGTCGTCGACCCTTGGGCAGGATGGTTGTGATTCAAGGACCGGGCATTCACCAGGGACGGATGAAAGCCGTGATAGGTCGTTAGGTTGATAAAACTTGAAATAAGGGTGGCAATATTGGACGGAAGTGAAGGATCTTGGTTGTTAGCGATAAAGGACTGGTTATGATGCGAATAGCGCCCCATCTGTACATGAAGAGCCTGTTCGATTTGGGCGTTCGTTCCAGAAAACTCGAGCATGTTACGATTACGGGAGGTTTGGATTAAGGAGATTCCGTAATGAGAAAAATACTGTGCTACGGACTGAACTTGATTGGTGGTCGGAGCAAATTTTCGGACAAATTGAGAAACAGTGAGAAAATGATGGTATTGGGGTGAAGTCGGCGTATATAATTGCCGAATTTCACTTTGCAATTGGTTCGTGTGCTGCCAGTTTAAGCTCACCTCAAAGGTTGTCGCGCTCGACGAGGGAGCGGATCCCATCATGGTCGAATGGCTTAGGAGGTTATGAGCGACGTTATGATGTAACACCGACATGGAAGTTGAGGGAGATGCTGCCAGTGCCTGTGAGCCGAACAGAAAAACGCTGGCCACGGCGGTCGACGAAAGAACTAGCATCATGGGTTTGCTCACAATATCATCCTCCTAGATATTTGTAAAATGGGATTGTTAAGGTATGCTTATAAGCCAGTGCGGTTGACAATTAAACCCCGCTACCTAGACATCTAAACAAATTCGCACTATCCCCATAAAGTCCTTTATTGTGAGGAAATAAATTTCCGACACAGAGCTTTGGATTAGTCGACATTTATCACCTTTATTCGATTTTTCCCATAAGACACAGGGATAATAGAAATTTGTTGCGCGGATGAAGGGCTGTAGTTCACGCCGATGTTCATGCCTCATCTCCGGGGTTAATTTTTGAGTTATTTCTGGATTTTTAGGCGAGCATCCGTTCAAAGTTTGCTCAAGTGAGTGTCGCCCGCCATAATCTATGGGATTTCTGTGTGTGAGTCTTCGCGTGGAGAAAGGCACCTTTTTATTAACCAGCGCTGCATTAAAAGGCTCAACGGAATAATGAAGGTTAACGACGACGATGTGGACATCGCTAAAAATCGAGACCTTCTGGTGAAAAGTCTCTTCAATCGTAAATTCTGTGCTCGGTTACTAAAAAAGAAGTGTTCAAACCTCTTTTGTGAAGAGTAGAATCCCAAAGTCCAAGCCTTATCAGATGATCAGACAAATATTAGTTGTCTTTGGGATTCTTGGTTTTGGGCGTATCGGGCGGTTTGCGCAAAGGGGATAAAGTGCCCAAAGTGATGAAAGTTCCGATGATCAAGATCACGACGCCAATTAAAACTTTTTGGGATTGAAACGGAAAGAGGGACATGGAGATCACCCCAAACCCGACAATGCCCAAGACACTGCCCAAAGTAAACCGAAGGGTTGCCATCCATCGTCTCATCGCCTGTCGACACAGCAAAAACTCCGAGGCCTTTTAGGCTGGGAGTCCTTGTGTCTTTCTCCTTTCGTTTCGTGTTCCTGCCGAAGTCGTCAAGTTTCTCCATTAATCGTCTTGGCTTGCCGCCTCCACGGGTTTTCCGGCTCTCAATTTACCGTTGTCTCGTCGGAATGTCAAACCGTTCTCCGCGCGGCTATCACGTTACCTCCGACGACACTTGCGTTCCTATCATATCAAGTAAACTCTTTCAGCATAAGGGCCGGGGCTTGCATCCGACTTCCTCTCGCAATAAAAATCTGTGCCAGGCATTTGATAGGGGTTTTCAGGGTGGTTGACGAGTTGCTGCTTGCTCTAAAACCGGAAGTGGGAAGCCTTGACAGTACAAGGGGATTGGTGAAGGGAATAAATTAAATTCATGGAGGTCCGGTGGGGTTGGGAGTTATGCGATTCGGCTCATCAAGGCGGTCGGTTGTCATGTTATCACAACAACACGTGGCATGAATCGCGAATATGTACGGGCTTTAGGGGCTGACGAAGTGATCGATTATCAGACTCGAGACTTTTGGACTGAAGTCCATGATGGCGATGTCGTGCCAGATACGGTCAGACGGTGCAATCTATGCCTGTGTTTGCTAACGACACAAACGCCGACTCATTAGCGAATCAGAGATCTCCGCTGCTCTCCAGGAAATCGGAGAAACTCGCTGGATTGATCGGGCGGATATCTCCAAAAGATCCCAAGGCTCGCAACGCCTTGTCATTTGTCACCAAAGACTGGGCATGAGCACTTTTGCCTGTGGTTAAAATCCAATCGTCTTCGGCGTGCTTGCCCCCCAAAGCGGATCAATAATTGGTTGCAATACGGCAGTCCGTTTGAGGGGAGTCAGAAAACGGTGTATCCTCTCTTGCCCCAGGCGTTCAGCAAAGTATGGTTTGGTGAGAGTGTGCTCGACTTCAGTCAATAAAGACTCGGACACGTACACCTGAAATCGGCCACTCAGCCAGCCTTCGCGAATTACCGCCAATGGACCTCGGCCTGCACGCACAGCCGACACAAGCACATTGGGGTCCAGCACGACTCGGATCATGCAGGAGGGCGACCATCTGAATGAGCCCGACTGTCTTGTATCGCACGTTCCACCTCGTGGTTGAACTCCTTCAGAGGCACATCGCGAAACACCTGCCGCATCTCATCCATCGTCTCCCGCAATTCTGCCAGGTCCCGATCCCGTTCTTGCAGCCACTCTAGATCTCTGGACTCACTCACTACCTTAGCGATCGGAACACCGCTCTCTTCCACGATGACACGGGTTTGGTTGCGAGCAACTTCGTTTACGATTTCCCTTGAGCGTTCACGGACATCGGATGCTGTCAGCACTTTGTAACGACTCACGGGCATTTCCCCACTTGCACAAAATTGTACGATACAATTATTATAGTCAGCAGTTAGGAGTACAGATTTTTGAAGCTACTCAGGTTTATCCGTGGGGGTTCAGAGTTCTTCTATTTGATCTACCTTCCTCATAGTATGCCGGATCTACGAATTTTCGCCCTGTTCCCAACGGCCGAGTGCATGCAAACTCTCTAAGTCTTCGCGGTCCTCGGGAGAAAGCCATGGGTTTAATATTGTCACGATTTCCTGAAATTCGTCGTCAGACAACGTTCCCAACATATGACTAACATCGGCTTGATCTCCTGTTCGCCCTGCATTCAGTTTCATCCACACAAGCCACACCAATGGCATAATCGGTAAGTTGTCATAGAGGTTGTTTTGCGCTTCCCTGATGGCTCGTTCGCTCCAATTTTCTTCGGCCATGAGAACATCAATTTCGGCTTCTCCATTAGTATAGGTCCACCCGCCAATGCTTAATGCCCCTTTGCGACTCCAACCCTGATTATGAAAAAAAGTCTCCCATCTCGTCGCATCTTCAACCAGGACGACAATATCTAAATCATCCGTTTGCCGAGGACGTGCATAGTAGTTGACCGCCATTCCGCCACATACTGCAAACGGTGCAGGCGGTGATTGGAGGACACTGAGCCATGAAGATGCCATTGGAATGCCTTCTCCCTTCGTAAAAGGTTGCGATCCAAATCCGGGCTTGGTTCGCCGCAGACTCATTTGGATCAGTATCCATCGAATCATTAAAGTGCGTAAGCGTTGTTCAGAAAGCGAGAGATTTAATGTTGGCCACGTAATAATCCATTGGTCCGTATGCCGAATCCATGTCGGATGATCGGTAATTAAGGATGGAATATCCCGTAATGCCGTAATGCGCGATACGGGCATGGTTAGCCGAGGATTATCCATGGCAATCCACGATCCCGATTCGATGCGAAAATTTGGCCCAAAATCCATCGCGATCCCCGCCTTTTCTTCGGAGTTCAATCTACGTACTCATACGGAATGCGACAATTCACTTTTCCAAACTAGCCAACTGACCATGAAATCCATAGCAAAAGTTTTAATCATGGGCACTAACCCACCATTGCCGTTTGCGTGTGCCTCGGACATTGGGCGGATCCATAGCTCACAGCCGGCAATCCGACTTGGGTTAACTGTTGTAGTTAGTGCCAAGCCGTTTCTCGTCCGACTTCGAAGGTGGCGATTAAGATATCGACCGTCACGAGCTCCCCGGGGGGCCACTGATGAATCCGGTATTGAACGGTAGCCCAGAATGCGAAACGAGAATACGTTGTGGGAGGAGCAGTCCGAACAATCGGCGGCCGATTGCGCTTTTGAGGCGGCTTCATCGCTGTTCGTCATGATGATATTATGCCAAAAGATGAGGGCTTGGGGAAGGTTCGGAAGGCTGGATAACCCGCCATGCAACATATAAGACTGCCCCGACCGAGCCTACGCCCGTCGCGGCGGTGTCTGAAATCCGATCCCTCAACCAATTCCTTGGTACGGCCTCAATCCGTTCCGTTCGTCCCGTCAATTGAGATAATACGGCATAGGGCAGGAATCGTTAACAGCCGCTGCTGAAAAGCACAACGTACAGGCAAGTGGTTTTTTCTCGAACCCGACGGACAAAAACTGCCGGATTTGGGGCGGTTGTTTTCCGAGAAAAAGGTGCGAGCCACAGTAGAACACACATTTTCCTTGACCGATATTGCCGAGGCGCATCGCATGAGCCAACAAGCGCCTGTCAGGGGCAAAATTGCGATTGTAGCCGATCCCGAAAAGCTGATCAGCGCTGGAGAATGCGATAAGATGAGTCCTAGCTGGAGAGAACAGAGAGCGTGTCGGAACCGCACATTCCTGTGCTGGAAAAGAGGGCTGCCGGGCAGAAATTTCAACCCTGGACGTTTCCCGCAAGGCGAACGGGCGCAGGGTCTGATTTCGGCACAACGGTCGATCGTTAAGAGGCAAAGGTGAAATATGTCACTCAAGCAAGTTCCACAGGAGATCTATAGGCTGGATCTTACTATGATTTTTTCATGATGGTCATCAAGACGGCTATGAGGTTTTTCACTCAAGCACCTGTAGAGCAGAACCGCTTTTTGAAGCCGGCGTGCCGCAAGTCGTGGGATATAAAGTTTCGCTGGTCATGCCGATTCGGAGAACAAGGAGCGATTTGAGTCATGAGCCAAATGTTGGAGCGAGTAGCCGAAGGGGTTTGGAAAACTTCCGTACCCTGTGCAACACTTCCCCCTTATCATCATACACACTGTTATTGGATTGACACGCCGCAAGGATTGGTGTTGGTGGACACCGGGGACGGAGATTATGTGCGTTATCTCTTTCAGGCTTATCACGAATTGGGAGAACCCCGTTTAAAGGCGGTAATTATGACCCATGCTCACAGGGATCACGTGGGAGGAGCAGCATTGGTCTGGGAGAAATGGCATGTGCCGCTGTGTCTTGATTTCAAGGATCAAGATTTATTGGAACGGGACTTACTGATTCTTCCCGGTTGGAGAAATATTGGGGAAGAGAATGCTGACATGTTTTCTTGTGTGGAGCTGATTTCGGCGCCCGGACATACCGAAGGACAAATCAACCTATTTTTGCCGACTTCTGGCATTCTCATTGCGGGGGATAACCTTCTGGGCAATACGACCAGTGTGATTACGCCTCCTCACGGCCATCTGCGCACCTATTTGAAAACCTTAGACCGACTCCAAAGTTTGAATGCGAGGCTGGCGCTCCCTGCTCATGGCGATGTTATTACAGATCCCACAAGATATATTACCCTATATCGCCGACATCGTTTCGAACGGCTCGCCCAAATTCGTGACGTCTTGAACCGAAAACCATTATCCGCGAACGAAATTGCCAAGATGATATATCCCGAGGCTCAGCGTGCCATAGGAGAACGCATGATCATCTCTCACTTGCAGTATCTTTTGGAAGACAAGGAAATTACCCTCGGGGACGACAACCGATATGCGCGCATTTCTTCGTAATACGAACAAGAGAACTGGGTTCCGGGACTTAACAAACCCGAAAAAGTCCCCTATAGTAAGGAACATAGGATGCGGAGAACTTGATCCTAAACTTTCGGGTCATGAGCTTTTCTTTTTGAAGCCTTAAAGAGGCCCCGGATCGCAACTTTAATCATGAGGGTTGGTATCCCTCCGGTGAAAATTCTTCTGTTGTCACACAAGAAATAATTGTCACAAAATTCGCTTCGTGATATGATCTGTTTGATTTATTGCCACAACATTGGGCCGCTTTAAATATCCGCGTCGAAGGTCAATAACTTAGCAACAGCCCGAAGCAGAGGAATGAGAATTTGGCTATTACAGGCAACCGTTAAGAACCTGTCTCTGTTGTACCTTTATAACCGGCGGAAAAATCTGCCGTGAAGGGGCTATATCTAAATTCTAGAAGAATGGTTTCGTAGATCCGGTTATGGCTCTGCCCCACGTGGAGGATGTGCCCAGCCGAAATTCAGGAATTTAAACATGTTGACCCATGTTAGAAAGGCAGGAGAGTCCTATGGCATCTGAACGCATTCCGGTGACTCTCACAATAAATGGCCAAAAGATCGTGCGAGATGTGGAATCCCGAACTCTTTTGGTTCATTTTTTGCGAGATGAGATGAATTTAACAGGCACGCATGTGGGATGCGACACATCGCAATGTGGTGCTTGCACCGTCTTGCTTGACAATCAAGCCGTGAAGTCCTGTACGATACTGGCGGTCCAAGCGGACGGTTCGGAGATTCTTACGGTCGAAGGACTGGAAGGGGAACATTTGCATCCGATTCAGGAAGCCTTCCGGGAAAAACATGGTCTGCAATGCGGATTTTGCACTCCCGGAGCCATGATGCTGGGGGCCTATCTCTTGAATCGGCATGAACCCTTAACCGAAGAAATTGTGCGTGAGCACCTTGATGGGTTATTGTGCCGGTGTACGGGCTACGAGAATATTGTTCGGTCTATTCAACGTGCTCAGGAGATCATGATTGAACGGCAAACACTTCAATCGAGGCCGGTGACAGGAGTCGGCTAGCTTTGGCATGAATTGTGAACGTTGGTGGATTTGGGGCTGACATAGCAGAGAAGGAAAAGAGTAAAAAGAGGTGAACTCATATGAGCCAGGTTATTGGACAGGCCCTACAGCGTCAGGAGGACATCCGGTTAATCAGAGGACAGGGACGGTATACGGACGACATGAAATTGCCCAATATGGCTTATGCCTATATTGTGCGCAGTCCTTATGCCCATGCCAAAATTGTTGCCATTGACATCTCCAAAGCGGAAAAGATGGCGGGAATCGTGGCCGTCTTTACCGGAAAGGATTTAAAAGATGAAGTGGGATTGATCCCCACCGCATGGATTCCTCCGGATGCCGACATGAAAATGACCCCGCACCCGGCTTTAGCGTACGATGAAGTGCGTTACCAAGGTGACGGGGTGGCGGTGGTGATTGCCGAAACACCGTATTTAGCCCAGGACGCAGCTTTGGCTATTGATGTCAAATATGAGCCCTTAAAAGTTGTGGTCGATCCTTTTGCCGCCAGGCAAGAGAATGCGCCTCGGGTGCATGCCGATATTCCGGACAACGTGGCTTTTCATTGGCAGGCAGGGGACAATCTTGATGAAATTTTTTCGGGCGCCGAAGTGGTTGTAAAACGGCATTTTCGGCAGCAGCGCCTTATTCCGAGCGCTATGGAACCTCGTTCGGCGCTGGCTCAGTATCATGCGGCCACAAGGGATCTGACATTATGGGCTACCACCCAAAATCCCCACATTCATCGTCTGTTGATGTCTGGTCTCTTGGGAATTCCGGAACATAAACTACGGGTCATTGCCATCGATGTGGGCGGCGCCTTTGGCAGCAAGATTGCCTGTTATCCGGACGAGGTAATCGTTTCCTGGGCCAGTAAAAAACTCAATCGCCCTGTTAAGTGGACCGAAACCCGTCAGGAAAATTTTCAGGTGACGACCCACGGGCGCGATCATGTTCAAGAAGTGGAATTGGCCGGCACCAGGAGTGGTCAAATTCAGGCCATCCGTGTGAAAACTTACGCCAATATGGGAGCTTACTTGTCCACGGCGGGCCCGGGAGTTCCGACCATTTTGTTTGGTTTGATCGTCAACGGAGCCTACAAGATTCCTCATGCGTCCTCCGAGGTCTTTGGCATGCTCACTCATACCACTCCGGTTGATGCATATCGCGGTGCCGGCCGACCGGAAGCGACCTTTTTGGTGGAAAGAATGGTTGATCTTTATGCCGATGCCGTCCAAATGGATCCCTTGGACCTGCGCAAAAAGAATCTGATCCGTCATGAAGACTTTCCCTATACCAATCCTTTCGGTCTTGAATATGACAGCGGCAATTACCAAGAGACTTTGGCCAAAGCCTTGCAAATATTTGATTATCCCGCGTTTCGCCAAGAACAGGAACACCTGCGCAAGCAAGGCAAATATATCGGAGTGGGTTTTAGTACGTATGTGGAGATGTGCGGTTTGGGTCCGTCGGAAGTGGCCGGAGCCGTTGGTTTCCAAGGAGGATTATGGGAAAGTGCGACGATTCGGGTGCATCCTACCGGCAAAGTCAGCGTATATACCGGAGCATCACCCCATGGCCAGGGCGAAGAAACCACTTTTGCTCAGATTGTGTCACAGGAACTGGGCATTTCCGTGGATGATATCGAGGTGATTCACGGGGATACCCAGCAAATCGCAATGGGATGGGGGACCTATGGGTCACGGACTACCGCCGTCGGAGGGTCAGCCATTCACATGGCTAATGAAAAAGTTCTGGAAAAAGCACGAAAAATTGCGGCGCACAAGCTTGAAGTCAACGAAGAAGACGTCAGTTTTGACAGTGGCGCATTTTCGGTGCACGGTCTGCCGGCCAAGCGGATTACCTTTCAGGAGGTTGCCTTGGAGGCATACCTGGCTTGGAATCTGCCTCCGGGGATCGAACCGGCACTGGAAGGCACCGCCTTTTATAATCCCAAGAATTTTACCTACCCATTTGGTGCCCATATCGCTGTGGTGTCGGTGGATCCCGAAACAGGCGATGTCAGCCTCTTGCGCTATGTGGCGGTAGATGATATTGGCAGAATTATCAATCCGATGATCGTCGAAGGGCAAATTCATGGAGGCTTGGTGCAGGGTATAGGTCAGGCTTTGTGGGAAGGGGCCGAATTTGATGATCAGGGTCAATTGATTACCGGATCGTTTTTGGATTACGCTTTGCCTAAGGCTCGGTTCTTTCCGAAGTTTGAAACGGCTCACACTGAAACCCCTTCGCCGCATAATCCCTTGGGAGTTAAAGGGGTCGGGGAAACCGGCGCTATTGCCTCCACACCTTGTATTGTCAATGCGGTAATGGACGCACTGAAGCCGTTCGGCATTCAGGATCTGTCCATGCCTTTAACTCCACGAAAGGTATGGCAAGCTATCCGGCAGGCAGAGGGTTCGAAGGCCAACCGCGTTTGAAGACTTACAATCACATACTGGCAGATGGGAGGTTGTGAATGTGTACACGGCACCATTTGAATACCGCAAGGCGGACACGGTGGATCAGGCCTTAGGATGGCTTGCGGCTGATCTTGAAAACAGCAAGATCTTGGCGGGAGGACACAGCTTGTTGCCACTAATGAAACTGGTTTTGGCACAGCCGCAAGTACTCATCGATATCGGGAGAATCGAGGCTTTGCACGGAATTCGGACCGAGACGGATCATGTGCAAATCGGAGCTTACACCACCTACAGAGAACTTGTTGAAAGTCCCGAGATCGGTGAATTCTGCCGGCTATTGGCTCTAAGCGCCAAAAGTGTCGGGGATGTGCAAGTCCGCAATCGCGGGACCATTGGAGGCAGCTTGTGTCACGCCGATCCCCAGGCGGATATACCTGCGGCGATGCTGGCTTTGGACGCAGAACTGGTCATTGAAGGGCCGGACGGGAAGCGCACGGAGAAATATGGGGGATTTGTTCAAGCGCCTTTTATTACGAACTTGGGACCCGGAGATATTTTGACGGCAGTGCGGATTCCGAAATTGCCACCGGGAGCTGCGAGTGTGTATGTGAAACGTCCACATCCGGCCTCGGGCTACCCTTTGATAGGAGTCGGCATATGGATGAGCTTCACCGGCGGGGCGATCAATGATTGTCATGTTGGCATTACCGGTATTGCCGATTTGCCATATCGGCCCCGCCATCTGGAAGATTTTCTGAAGGGAAGCTCTCTAAAGGAAGAGACCATTATTCAGGCGGCTTCCCTTGCGGGGGACGAGGCCGACTGGGATGGCGATGAATACAAAAAACAGTTGTTGAACGTCTATATCACAAGGGCCCTGTCTCAATTAGGAGAATCCACCGTAGCAAAGGGACCAAATGGCGACTCTTGATCAAATCGAAGACGTGATAGACGGGTTGTCCAAGCAACATTATCTGGCTGACAGGTCCTTGGCCACAGCGATCTTCTTGTGTCTCAAATTGAAGCGGCCTCTTTTTCTGGAAGGGGAACCGGGAGTAGGCAAGACGGCCGTGGCTCAGGCCATGGCCGAAGTTTTGCAGGTGCCTCTAATTCGTCTGCAATGTTATGAAGGCATCGACCGGGAGAGCGCGTTATACGAATGGAATTATCCTAAGCAGCTGCTTGCCATTCGTCTATATGAAAGTTCACGGGAACATCGTCCGGCGCTAAATCAAAATTCTCTTTATCAGGCCGATTTTTTGCTGAAACGTCCGCTTTTTGAGGCCTTAGTGCCCGAAGGGCCTGCACCGGTGCTGTTAATTGACGAAATTGATCGCAGTGATGATGAATTTGAGGCTTTTTTGCTGGAAATTTTGTCAGAGTTCCAGATTAGCATTCCCGAACTCGGCACGATTCGAGCCAAAGAAAAACCGTTTATTGTGCTGACCTCGAACCGGACGCGTGACGTTCACGATGCCTTAAAGCGGCGGTGTATTTATCATTGGCTCGACTATCCGTCCTTTGAACGGGAACTTGCCATTGTGGCCTTGAAAGTTCCCGGATTGGATCAACTCTTGCAGCGCGACATCGTCAGTGTCATGCAGCGCTTGCGACAAGAGCCGTTGGAGAAGAAACCGGGAGTGGCAGAGGCTTTGGATTGGGCCAACGCTCTGGAATGGCTTATGACGAAGCGCTTGTCCCCGGAGATCTTCGCGGATACCTTAGGGGTGCTTTTAAAGGACCGGGAGGATATCAAACTTGTTCAGGAAGGTGATGTCATGGCACGCATTTTAAGGGAGCTAAACGGTGATGACAGAAATCTCCCGTAACTTATGGGTCTTGGCACGATCATTGCGAAACTGGGGTTTTAGCTTAAGTGTTGCGGATTTGAAAGATGCACAAAATGCGTTAGGGATTACTAAGGATTTTTCTCTTCAGGGGATTCATGATGTCGTGCAAGGGCTCTGGGTTCGTTCTTACGATCAGAAGCGGATATTCGATTACGCGTTCGCCGTTTGGGCTCTGGAATTGATGGGACGGCCTTTAGTGAGTCGACCTCCTTCGTGGTTTTCACAATTGCCCAAAAAGGCCGAGGGACCGAGGCGAGTGGTGTGGATGGCGAAAGAACAGAGGGGAGAAATGACTCGCTTAGCCAATGAAACCTTATGGACCAGCACGCGCACGGCCAGCAAAGAGGAGGTATTATCAAACCAAAGGGCTTGGGGAGTACCGGAAAGTTTTGTCTTGCCAAGTCCGTATCATTATCGCCGGGGATATCGAAAGCAACCGGCTAAAAAAGGCAGGATATGGGATGTGCCCAAAACCCTTAGAAAGAGTTTGAGTTCGGGTGAACTGATCAAGCCGCGCTATCAGGACCAGCGGCCCAAAAGGCGGGCGACGGTTTTTTTGTGGGATGTCAGCCAGTCCATGGCCCCGTTTATTCCCATGTTCTTCGGCTTCCTTTATGGTTTGTTCCAAGCGGGGAACCAACGAGACATTTGGGCATTCAGTACACAATTGACTCATCTCAACCCTATTTGGGATCAGCGTAAACCGGCTCTGGCCTACCGAGAGCTCTTTCGCCAAGTCGGTGACTTGGGAGGGGGGACCCGTTTGGAAGACGCCCTGTCGACTTTTAGTTCGCGGTCCAGATCCCGCCTCAAGCATGCGAGCGATATTGTGTTGATTACCGATGGATACGAGAGTGGAGAATGCGCTGGACTTGAGGGAGTACTGGCCAGACTTAAGCGGCGGTGTCATGGCTTGAGTTGGTGGAATCCATGGTATTTGACGCCGCAATATCAAATTGTCAGTCAGGCCGGAAACATTCTTCGCGATTACTGCGCGGTAGAGAAGGCAGGAACAATGGAGGCCTGTCTTGATTCATGGGCAAAATTGGCGTGAGAAAGACACAACTCGACTCGAAATTCCGGAAAGGAGTGGCGTTTTATGCAGTTGTCCGGAAACAAACCGATTCCTGCGTCCGTCGACAAGGCATACGGGTTAATGACAGATCCGGAGATATTGACCCGCACCATGCCGGGCCTAAAACAGTTAACACCGATTTCTCAGGGGGAATATGCAGCCGATCTTGAAGTCGGAGTGGCGGCCATTAAGGGAAAATATCGCGGAACGATGCGGATCCAAGACGCGGATCCTCCGCAGTTTTACCGGTTAGTCCTTGAGGGACAAGGCACGGGAGGATTCGTTTCGGTCAATATGGCTGTGAACTTCACTTCCAGCGATGATGGGACGATGGTGAATTATGAGGGTCAGGCCGAGGTTGGAGGAACGATTGCTTCCGTAGGCCAACGCATGATTTCGGGCGTGGCCAATTATTTGATGAATCAATTCTTCCAAGCTCTCGCCAAGGAAGCTTTACATTCAAGCCCGTAATCCGTGAAAAACGAGCGGACGAGGTTTGGCATGATTCTGGAGAAGTAGTGAAAATATGGGCAGGAAAGGAGTCTTTGTGATGTCTTCTGTCGAGGAGGCCCAAAAAATTTTTCAGGCCATCCGGGATGCGGAATTAAGTGGCCATCCAAGTTGTCTTTTGATGATTACGACCGTGAAGGGATCGGCTTACCGGCGCCCCGGAGCCAAAATGATGATGGCGCAAGACGGACGAATGGTGGGCACATTAAGCGGGGGATGCTTGGAAGGCGATCTTTATCACTGGGCAGAAGAAGTGATGAAGACTCAAAGACCCGAGATACGCCATTATAATTTAGTTGAAGACGAGATGTGGGGTTTAGGCATTGGCTGCAAAGGCGAAATTGATGTCCTGATCGAGCCCATAACCCGTCATCGCTCTTTTTGGCTGGGTTTTTCCGAAACCTTGCAATCTCAAAGCGGAATCTTATTGGCTCTGGAATTGCCGGACGGCGAACGCTTTTATCAGGAGGTTTCCCGAGAAAGAGTGAGTCTTGGCGGGAAATTGTCCGGTGATTTATCGGAACAATCTTTTCCCATGCATGGGAAAACGGTGCACCATGACACCGCGATTTGGGACTATCTTGTGCCCCCTGCCAAGCTTATTGTGGCGGGCGCAGGACAAGATGCCAAGCCTGTCGTAGAACTGGCACACCGTGTAGGGTTTGAGGTTTATGTATTGGATTCTCGCCAGCTATTTAATAATCCCCGCGAGTTCCCGGGAGCATCGAAGTGGATGATCGATGACAAGGCACTTGGGGAAAGTGACGACCACCATGGGGCATTTTGGCTGATTATGAATCATCATCAGGCGCGTGACGAAAAGGCGCTGGCCTTGGCTTTGCATTCCCAACCCCGATATGTCGGGGTTTTAGGCCCCTTATCGCGAACTCGGGACATGCTAACAAAGTTAGGGGTAAATTCGTTGACAGGAATTCCGTTATTTGCTCCGGTCGGTCTTGATTTGGGTGCGGAGACACCGGAAGAGGTGGCTCTCAGCATTGTCAGCCAAGTGATGATGATGAGACAAGAGACGGAAGGGGGACATTTAACGGGCCGAGAGATGATTCACCTTACCACGGAAGAGGAGAATTAGAGGGTCCAGAAACAGGTTGTTTTTCTTCCATAACTATAGGAAAGGCAAAAAGGAAAGAGACTAAGGAAACTTTCTTGGCCATCCCTACTCTTAAAGCGGCATGAGAACAGGGAAGCCGGCTTTATGTGACAGTAGGGTCCTATATTTCACAGTTTTTCTCGGATCTTCTTTGAATTCTGGGATGTTGAGTCCAGAAATTGCTATAATTTAATAAAATAAGCCAGCGATCAATGACATGGGTCTGGTGCAGGGGGATTTCTTCATCATGTCGGTAATGTTTTTGGCTATGGCGCTATCGCATTATGTTTCTACGGTTCGCCCCGATTTTCATGAAAATTCGCTCACGTATTTGCAAAGGGCGCATGCTGTCAATATTGTGGGACCGATGTCGGTCAATGAAGGTCAGTTGATTTCCGTGAGTGCCGATCCGGTGCATTTTCTGAATCCGGTATTTCAGTACTGGATTGAATTGCCCAATGGTCAATACGAATCCAGCGGACCATACAGTGCCCACAGTCACTTCACATTCACGGCAACCGATACCGGCACATTTCACGTGAAAGTCTTCGCTCGGGAAGCGAATGCTCCCGCCAATGAAAGTCTTTCCCAACGTCAGCTCTACGAAGTGGTTTCGAGCAGCATTCCCGTCGACGTCGTCCCTTCCGCTCAATATCCCATTCAGTTGACCGCAAACGAGCCGTTGGTGCGAAGCGGTCAGGCTATTACCCTCACGGCATCCATGGCGAATCCCACTCCTCTTGGAGATTTTTTTGAACTGAAAGACATTACTACCGGCCAGGTGGTGTACCGCACTAACGATGTGGACAGTTTTTCTTACCGTCAGACATTCAGCACTCAAGCCCAGCAATTTGTGGCCGAGGTGGTGAATTCCACAAGCGCCACAACGACTCCTCTGATGCAGTCCGAACCTCTGACGATTGACTGGTCGACCGAGCCAATCGGAACCAATCAAGGTCATGCTAACCAGGCCGGGCAGACCGTCTCGATCGCATATCCCGGTCAAGTGACGGTAGGCACTCCCGTGACTCTAAATGCGATTGCTCATGGATTTCAGCATCCTGTTTATCAGTTCTGGTTTCTTCCTCCTAACGGATCCTATGAGTCGAGCGGCACCTATCAGTCTTCCTCCACTTTCACTTTTACGCCGTCATTACCAGGGAACTGGCAAGTGATGGTCTATGCTCGGTCCCAGTCGGCCCCCGCTCATGAGATTCCGGCACAGCAGGCGGTTTATGAGGCCAAGTCAAACACCCACTTTGTGACGGTCGTCAGTCCCTAAATCGGCTCTTGACCGCGGGCCATGTCATGAACCCTTGTAGGCCATGTCGGATTATCCATGAGATATTGCGGGCCATTGGCGTTGAGCAAAAGAAGCAAATCCTTGTGATAGCGGGCATAAAATTCAGGATTTTTTTCTATGACCCACTGGTATAAAAGCATCAGGTTAACCATATTAAATCCCCGTGACATCGAGTCCTTGCGTACGCGGTATAAAAAATACGGTTCGGGAATAACAACCCCCGAACATCCGTGGGCAAGCAGACGGATCATGCTTTCGTAATCCTCCATGCCATATTCCATTTGCGGATCGTTCAGACCATATTGCAAAAAATGCTCAGTCTTAAACACCAGCGCGCTAGTGTTTAAGGGGTTGTGATAGAGAGCATAGGGCGGTTCTGGATTCCATGCTGGCCAGAGGGCCTGGCTGTCTTCAAAATACTGAGACCAGGCTCCGACAAAACTCACATTGTCGTATTGATCCAAGATTTCCAAGGATCGCGCATAATAGCGGGAGTCGACCATATCATCCGCATCCAAAAACGCTAAATAGGGACTGGATGCGATTTTTGCTCCATAATTCCGGGTGGCGGCCAGCCCCTCGTTAGCTTTTCTATAGACATGGATGTGGGGATAGAGCCGCCGGACTCGAGACAAGGTGGCAATGCTGAGGCCATCCGTCGAGCCGTCGTCCACTACGATGATTTCCGGACAAAGTTCACGCACGGCTTCAAGGGAATCAAGTGTGTCCATTAAATATGTTCCGAGATTGTGGTAGGGAATGACAATCGTCAACCGAGGAGATGTGAAGGAGTTCTTGGGATTGTGGACGCTTAATTGGGGCATTTGCGGACGAATAAAGGGAAAGTGGTGAGAATTTGTGGATGATTCGAGAATGTGTTCGAAATAGGTCATTTTTTTACCGTACACCAGTTCCGGATCGACTTCGTCCCGTATATCTCGCCGAGCTTGTTCGCCCATGGCTTTAATCTGGGCATGAGAAGTCTGCGCCAATGCCTCCAGTTGTTGGGGGAGAGATTCTTGGGTAAATAGCCAGCCGTTTATCCCATGATGAATCAAATCAGACTGCCCCCCTTTGTCCGACGCCAGAACCACGCGACCATGGGCCATGGATTCGACGGCTACATAAGGGAAATTTTCAAAGAGCGAGGGCAGAACCACGGCTTTGGCACGGTCGTAAAAACCCTTCAATTCTTGAGGTTTCACCGGACCGTGGAGAATGAGTTTGCCTTCTTGAATTTGTGTATGATAGCGTCCTTCAATGAAACTTCGCATCGACATGCCACGGGGATGATAGAAACTGTCGCCCCCGACGACATCAAGAGACAAAGGATAATGTCTGTGCCACAGTTTTGACAAAGCTTCCAACAGCAAAAGAATACCCTTGAGATATTGAATTCTGCCTACGTATAATAAGTGGTCTCCGGGATCCGGGGAATTGGGGTTGGAAATCATGTAAGGATTGGGAATGACTGTGGCGTCAAAATCGTTCAATTCCCGTCTTAACACATCTTTTAGGTAATTGCTGGGACAAATGGTACCGCAAGCCGCTCTGAGAGAATACCTTTCCATTTCCCCCAGCCAATAATTCGGAAAGGTGTAGCTCGGGGCTCGGTCAATCGGATCTAAGACAAATTTGGGACTATGAGCGGTAATAACGACGGTAAGGTCGCGAAAAATCGGGTCTAATGTGTGCTTTCGTTGCAACAAATGAGAGGCAATGCCTGAGAATTCCTGTGACTCTATAATGTCCGGAGGACCTTCTTGTTCGATAAAGTATCGAACCCACTGGGCATAATGATAACTCAAACGCGCCCCGTAACCCAAAGTCTCAAGTTGCGGTGTGCTATGGTTGGGAAAGCGGAAAATGCGCAGGAGGTTTTCAGTGGTGAGGTGGATTTGCTCCAAGGTATCATCAACGACAAAAACGGTCACTTCATGACCGTGTTTCGTCCATATCCGAGAGGTAATATCGCTGTATGTTGCAATACCTCCCCCAAAATGGGGAGGAAATTCCGTGGTGAGCAACCAGATTTTCATTGGACATCCTCATTTTGCAGATTTGTAACAATACGACCAGAATACTACCAAACACGGTTTCAACTCAACAATGCTAGTAGGGCTAATTGTTATTCTCGAATCATAAAGAAGCTGCATGGCATTTTTCACACTGTCCATAAATATCAACCTTATGAGTGATGACGCGAAGGCCTGTGCCTTCCAGACTCTTGTCAAGAGCCGAGTCCACCCGTTCTGCGGCGAGATCTTGCACGGATCCGCAGTCCAAGCAAATAAAGTGATGGTGGTGGGAGGAAAAAGGGGGAACCAATTCATAACCCACCACTCCGTCATGGAGCAGCACGGTTTGCACGACCCCCACAGCCAAAAACTGCTCCAATGTTCGGTAAACCGTCGCTTGGTTTACCCCATCTTGTTCCACTATGGCAATGAGCCTGGGAACGGAGATGGGCTTGTGTTTATCCGCCAGAGCGCGAAATATGCGCAGACGGTCGGGAGTAAACCGTAATCCTTGGGCGCGCAACAAGATTTTCAGACGGTCTTCCAACGTGCGTTCCATGTCATACATCCCTTTCTAATGTTGCAGTGACTGGTGAGTTGATTTGACCTGTCTTGTCCAGTAACGGGTCTGCTGAATAAGTGTAGTCAGTCCAATACCCATCACCGAGACCACGACCAGAACAAAGGCAATGCCCAGTCTGTCTAAATTGTGGACGTGAATCCCCGTTGATATGCTAACGGCAGCAACTTGAGGCAACACGATGCCTATCAAACCACCCACAACAAAAGCGATGCCGCCCCAGGCCAGAGTACGTCCCGCAGTAACCAAAGCCACTTGTTGTGTGGCTTCAGGGGGCAACCCCAGACGATGGCTAATCCAGCCAAAGAGAGCGCCTGCCAACGCTTGCATAACGGTAGTGCCTAGACCGAATAAGGCACCCGGCACCCACCCCCACCATGCTGAAGGCATGGTCGGCGCCAATACGGTGTAGATAATTATGGCAAAGGCGCCGAAACCCCATCCGGCGATAAAGCCGTGCATTAAGGGCATCCAAGCTTTCGGTGCATTGACCCCTGCACTGCGGTTCGGTCCCATTTTGTGAGAACGCCGCAAGGACAAGTGCCAGTGTTTCCCTTGCAGTATATAACGACCCGCCCATACCATCGCAACCCCTACAATGAGATAGACGACATAATCGACCGTGCTCCCCAAGGTAAACCATTTATCCAAGGCCAAATAAGCCAGTTCACTGGCAATGGCTCGTTGGAGGGTAAAGGCCAAGGAAAAAGTCAGGCCGGCCATTAATCCTTTTTTCGTCGAATAACTGCCGATTGCGTAGCTAAAAGTTATGGGCCAAGTGTGTTCATCCGGCGTAATGCCGTGAACCATGCCCAATAGGAATGCAGTGACAAGCGCCGTAGTCCAAATAATTCCGACATGAGGATCCCAGAGATTAAGCATGTACTTTTACACCACCTTTCATTATTGCGATTATCTTGCAACAACAAAATATCATGAAAAGAAGAACGATGCAAGTGAATAACGAAAAAATATTTGTGATATTAGGGACTTGGAATAGATCTCTTTAAGGAATGGTGTCGGGGGCTATATTTCACGATAATTTCTTTGGCTACCTAAATTTCCGATTGCAGCGTATGGGGAAGTTTCTTCATTTTAACCTGGATGGATAGACTCTGATTGAAGGTGTGCATGGTGGGGAGTCGCAAAGGGTTAGTTGGGCACATCCGGCTATATGGGTCGTGATCTGATATTGCCGGCGATTGCAGAGACAATCAAGATGAAACATTCGTGGACTTCTTTTTATGGTTAACTGTCCCGCAGTCCTTGGATTAAGAGTGCAACACAATTTTGGTGAATCATGTCGAGAATTTGGATTATAACGAAAATAGTGCGCGTGGCAAACGTTCCGGTATTTCATAGGCCACGATGAAGATATAGCGCAAGATTGGCAGTATGGCTCCTTTTTGTGTCGAAATATATTCTAACTTTGGGGTTAATTTATTCGGGTTTAGGACATGTGGGTTACTTCGAGGCACCGAATGCGTTAAGGTTAAAGAGATATTTCCAAAATTCCATGGGCATTTCAGTCAATGCCGCCTGGGAAGGAGATTGATCGATGAGCCATCCTCAGTTTTACGGGTTTTTGACGAACAGTTATACTTCAGCTTTGGTGTCGGCCGATGGTGTGATTGAATGGTTCCCTTGTCCCCGTTTTGACAGTGATGCCATATTTTGTCGTCTCCTCGACAAGGCACGGGGAGGATTTTTTAGTATTCAACCGACCAAAGCATTTGAAAGCGACCAAACTTATGACGACGATACAAATATTTTAGTGACGACTTTTCGGACGGAGAACGGCACGGCTCAGATTCGTGATTTTTTGCCGATTGGACGGGCAGCCATCTGGAGACGGGTAAAAACGGACATTGAGCTGGAATTGATCTGCCGCCCGACTTTTTCGTTTGGGGCAACGGGGGCGGCATACGAAATTACTGAGGACGGGGCCGTATTTTCGCGTCCCGAGCATACCGAAGCCGTCAAGCTTGTGATCCAAGGACCTATGGAGAAATTGGAACAGCGTGATCACTGGCGCGTCGGTCCCGGCGAGGTGGTTGTGGTTCTGCGCTACGCCGGCGATTACGACCGCGAACAGGCCATGTTTGAAGAACCCCTGACCAATCCCATCGCTTTGGATAAAGGGACCCGGGAGTTTTGGCAGCGCAGTCTTTTGCCTTATGAGGGTCCCTACCGTGAGGCATTTAACCGCAGCTTGTTGGCAATCAGAGGACTCAGTTACAGAACCAACGGAGCTCTTTTGGCGGCGGCGACGACGTCCTTGCCCGAAGCCGTGGGCGAAAGCCGGCAATGGGACTATCGTTTCGTCTGGATTCGAGACGCGTCTTATGCTGCCGAAGCACTGCTGGCGGCGGGAGATCCCGTCGCTTGCCGGCGTTTTGTGGAGTTTATGCTCAATACGGTCGATTTAGCGGGGAAACCTTACGCCGCACCTTTTTATAATGTCGATGGCACCAGAAGTCACGGCGAAAAGGAATTGTTATGGCTGGCGGGATACAAAAACTCTCGTCCCGTTCGCGTGGGCAATGCCGCCACGGATCAAACGCAAATGGATATTGAAGGAGATTTATTATGGGTGGTCTTGGCCTATTGGCGCCAGACACATGATGATACATTTATAAAAGAATACTGGTGGGCTATTGATACTCTGGTATCATGGGTGTCGGCCAACTGGAATACCACCGATGCTTCCTTATGGGAATTTCGGGATGACGACGACATCTACACGCATTCTCAGCTCATGTGCTGGGTTTCACTTTACGTTGGTTCGGTGTTGGCCGAAAAAGTCATGCACTTGGATGTGTTGGCTCAGTCCTGGAAACAAGTCGGGGATGTTATTGCCGCACATATTTGGGGAGATCAACAAAAGAGCAGTCTACCGTATTTAACTCAGGGACATCGGCACCGTCAAGTCGATGCGGCCTTGTTGACCCTGCCGTTATACGGCTTTGTGGACGTCAAACATCCGGTTTTTGCCAAGACATTAGAGCAAATCGAACAGGCATTGTTGCATGAAGGTTTTGTCTACCGTTATCGGCAGGACAATATGGGAACCGTACGGTATCCTTTTACTCTTGCCGGATTTTGGTTGGCTCGCGTTTATCTTCGCTTGGGTGATGTCAAAAGGGCGGACGAGTTGATTGAACGACAACTGGATTGTGCTACCGACCTGGGTCTTTTTGCCGAACACGTGGACCCCGGTACTCTGGAGCCCCACGGAAATTTCCCTCAATTGTTTCCGCACGCAGGGCTTGTGACGACGTTGATAGAGCGCCAGTTGATTTTGGCGCAAGATACTCATGACTCCGTGAGGAAGCAAGAAATTCTGCCGTCTTCTTAGGTCGTCTTGTGCTTCTTTTCCGACCTGAGGCGTAATTTTGCGGCGGAACCTTTAACGATGGGGAATGATGTGATTCAGATCCAAGATCGCACGGACAAGAGTGTGTCAAAAAATTCGTTCCGAGAATTTCTTTTCTCGGTTCCATTGCCCTTTAGATCGGAATCGGGTCAGTCTATATAGAGAGGAGTACTTTAATGCCTGAGAAAAATCCTACGTTTGTTATTCTGGGGGCCACGGGAGATTTGACCCGCCGTTTGCTTTTTCCGGCTATTTACCGGTTGTTTGTGCAAAACGAATGGCCGGTGCAGCAAATTGTCGGCTATGCTATGGAGAAGTGGGAACGCAGTCAATTTCTGGATCACCTCCATACAAATCTGAAGGCATTTGTCACGGATTTTGACGAAAATAAGTGGGAAAAACTGGCGGACACTATCCAATATCAGTCCGGGGATTTGACAGCGAATAGTTTGAAAACGCTCCGGAATTTTGTCCAGGGTGGAGCGATTTTCTACTTAGGTTTGCCGCCGCAGCTATTTGCCGATGCGGCGCAAGGGTTGGGAGAAGCCAATTTAAACCGTCCTCCCGATTCCGGAAGTTTCCGCCGGATTGTCATCGAAAAGCCCTTTGGCTGGGATTTGGAATCGGCTCAAGCTTTGGGACAGGCCTTAAGCCCATGGTGGCAGGAAGATCAGGTCTTCCGCATTGATCATTTTCTGGGCAAGGATACCGTTCAAAACGTGTTGGTGTTTCGTTTTATCAACCGCCTTTTGGCATCGATTTGGGACAGTCAGCACATAGCTCAGGTGCAAATAACCTATGCGGAAACCTTAGGACTTGAGGGACGGTGGCGGTATTACGACCAGGCAGGAGCACTGCGCGACATGTTGCAAAACCATTTGATGCAACTCTTTACCTTGGTCGCTATGGAACCTCCCAGTGAATGGGATGCGGATATCTTACATGACCATAAGGCCGAAGTTCTGCGCGCCGTGCGCTTGATACCCTCCGAACACGTGGATGATTTTGCTGTAGCCGGTCAATATACTGCGGGAGAAGTGGAGGGGAAGGAGGTCTTGGCTTACACGGAAGAAGAAGGCATCCAAGCCGATTCCCTGACGGAAACTTATGCCGCGTTGAAGCTTTATGTCGACAATTGGCGCTGGTCCGGTGTGCCTTTCTACCTAAGGAGCGGAAAGAGAATGGCGCGGGATTATGCGGAAATTGGCGTTCAGCTCAAGTCGGTTCCGGAAAAGCTGTTTGGTGCCGGATTATCGAACTGGCTGGTATTCCGGATGAAACCGGATGAAGCGATCGATTTGGTCATGTGGGCAAAGAAACCGGGCATGGAATTGAGTACGGAAGAAGTGGTGCTTACGGCGCCGTATAAGAAAGCCGGGGAAAGGGATTACTCTGCTTATGAGCAATTGCTCTTGGACGTCCTTAAAGGAGATCAAAGCGCTTTTCCTCGCTTCGATGAAGTCGAGGAGTCATGGCGTATCGTCGACCCCGTGTTGAAATCTTGGAAAACCCAAAAACCCGCACTCTATAGGGCGGGATCGGACGGACCTTCCGCTCAAGATGGGCTAATGGAGGGCAATTTAACGTGGAAGTCCTTAGAAGACCCCACGTAAAAAGGTCTTTCTCACCGATGAGCAGACGCAAGAGGACGTTTGGCCTCGGATGCCAAACGTCCTTTACCGTCCTGAAACATGAGTAGAAATCAATCGACCGTGATGCTCTGAGTGGCCGTGACCGCAAATTGGCTGGTTGCGGGTGCATAAGGATCCTTGGCATAGACAACAATCGTGTAGGTGCCCTGCTGAGATGGGGTGAATTGATAGGTTGATCCTCCGTAATTCCCGCTTGAGGACCATTGTCCGTCCGGAGACTTTATCCAGTATTGGTAGACAGGATTGGTGAGGGATTGAGCGGAGGCGTTAAGCGTCAGCGAATGGCCCAAAGTCAGGGTACCCGGAAGCGACAACGAGACATGGCTGCCCACATTTAAAACGGTGGTGTAGTAATAGGCTTGTGTAAAGTTATGTTGATTGTACTGGTTTTTGCTAAGAGCATAGACGGCGACAACGTAGGATCCTGAGTGCAGATCTTTCAACGTAAGAAGGGGATTGGATGAATAATTCTGTACCATCGTCCACCGGTTATCGGGACCATGAACCCAGAATTGGTATAAGGGAGATCCCGCCGAAACAGTCGACTTCGCGGTAAAGGTGACATTGGCTCCGGGATTTTGGAAAATTTGAGGAGCCGACACGCTGAGCGAGGAAACCATCGGTGTGCTTTTGGGCGCAGAAACGGAAAAAGACCCATTGACAACTTGGGGGTTGGAGCTCAACCCTTTTACAAAAACCTCCACTTGATACTGGCCCGGTACTTGGGGAGCAAATTGAAGCGAAGAGTTGGTGGAATAGGGAGCCTCTTCATGCCATGCGTTGGTTGCCGGATCTTTTATCCAGAATTGGTACTGCAAACCCGAAGAACTGACCGAGCTATTAACAGTCATCGTCGCATTTTGGCCGACAGCGATGGACGACGGAGTAATGTTAAGGCTCAGGGGATTGGTGATATTCAGGGTAGTCGACGTGACTTTCAGGTTTTGCAGGGGATCGGTTGCCGTTAGGCTTTGCGTTCCCGTCTGTTCAAACACGACATTAAAAATAGCTTGCCCATTGGAAAAATGCAGTTGGGACGATGAGGGCAGCACGGCGTTGGGATCTGAACTGGTTAAAGAGATGGGACCCGTGAAATACGGATCGGGATTCCCATTTTTATTTAAGGCCGTTAAAGTAAACGGGACCTTTGATCCGACCGTAGCCGAAGTGACCACCGAGGACAATGAAAGATTTGTCACACTCGCCGGATGCCATAATGAGGCTAATTGGTCCCAATTGGGCGCTCCTAAGCCCGTTACGGGATTCCAGGAGCCGGGTTGGGACGAAGTGACTTGATAATAGCCATTGCTTCCCCATTGTGCCTGAAGAAAATCGCTAGGATTGGTGCTGGCCGCTTGAAACAACATCGGGTTGATATTGCCCATGCCGGAATTCTGGACCTGGTTGACGGACTCCAAATCGGACAGCCATCCTGCGGTTAGTGGGGCGGCAAGACTGGTTCCGCCAAATTGTGCCGCTTGTCCCTGGATAATGCCTTGCATAGCCGGCATACCCGCCAGAGAAGAAATATCCGGGACGCCGATACCCGAGGATCCTGAGGGCAGGTGGTCTTGTTGCCACGATGGTATGGCAGTGGCGCCAAAACCGCCGCTCGACGCTGCATTTTGTTGTAAGTCAGCTTCCAATACCGAGGAGGGCAAGGCCCTTAAGTAATCGCCTCCCCAAGATTTCAAAACGGTGGGGCCATTTAGGCTGGTCATTGTTCCGGAATTGTCGAATGTGGCCGTGGCCGCCATGTCCAGTCCTCCCACGGTTAAAATACCGGGCTGAATGTCGGTGGTGGGAACGCCTAACTGACCGTTGCTTCCCCCATAGGCCCCCTGGTCTCCACTGGCAAATATTAAGGTAATGCCTTCGGCTGTGCACGCGTCGACCAATGTTCCCAGTACAGCGCTGCTCTCTCCGGAAAACCCGTAACTGACCGTGGCAATTTTGATGGTGCTTTGTTGCGAAAGACTGGTCAAGAAAGAAAACAGGGGGTCATTCGAATCATTTTGTGGATAGACTTCGTCGGTGATGGATGTTCCGGGAGCTACGGAACTGAGTGCTTGAACGTCCAAGTTGGATTCTAAGGCCGTTGAGGAATCTGTTGCTCCCGGCACGGCCCCGTCCTGGTATAGGATGTGCAAATCGGGCATGGGCAATCCTTCTTGGTTCATAAGGGCAGATAAATCGCTAATGCTGGGGGCTTGTCCCAGAGAAAAAATAGCGATGGGAGCGGGAGTTTGTTTTAGTGCCGTTTGGTAAAGCGTTTGAGCTCCCAGCAATTGACTGATTTCGGCACCATTGAGTGGGAATAGGGCGGTAGCCTGACCTGTAAAAGGAGGAAGAGGGAAAGTGATTGTGGTGCTCACACCATTGGTCAATGTCACTTGGGCACTCACGGTATCCGTTTTCTGTGTGGGACCAAATGCCACTAATTCTAACTGCCACAGTGATCTTTGACTTGCCTTGAACGGCTGTCCCTGGCCGTAGTTTCCGATATTGTTGAGAGTATCCGAAATGGAGCGGATGGATTGAATACTCAAAGGGGTTCCCGAAGGACTTTGCGCCGAAATGATCAGATTAAAAGGCAGTCCTGATGGCAGTTGATGAGTGATGCCGGGATTGAAGCTCATGACGTGAACCGTGTCCCCGTTCGCGGCGGTTGTGACGCTATTCTGGATGGAGGAAAGAAGAAAATTGGTTCCCGACACCGAAGAGGGTGTAGCCATGTTGGCTACCGAATGAGAGGGGTTTGCGGCGGACGTGTCTTGAGACAACAGACTCGCATGCTTTATCCCTGTCGGTTGTATGCGCACCGGGTTGAGGCCGGCTACCGCATACAAGGAACTGGCCACGGGCACTTTAAAGGTTTTGGGATTGCCGGTCTCGACTTTCATGGAAAATGGGGACTGGGACAATATTTTCCAACCGGCGTCATGAATTGCGGTTTTGGCTTGGTTTATCAACGCCTGGGTTGGTCCAAATCGGGCATTTACTTGTTGAGGGGTGAGGAAATGGTGAAATAACGGAGATTGTGGGGTGTTGACCGTTTGGGCGTAAGATTGCAGCTGTGCCAGGCGCTGTTTAGAGTCCACAATAACTGTCAACTTCGTGGGGGACGAGTGCGTATGTACTTGTTTTAACGCCCCTAACTGGTTCTGATATAAGGGTGTGGGGGGCAAAGAAGCTTGGGGTAAACGGTTCCACATGGTGGCATAGGCAGTCGGCAAAGGTGCGGCATTGGCGGTCAAGGGAGAGAAAAATGGCGTTAACAGGGCCGCTGAAGCGAGTACTGAGGAAACCACTATCTTCACAGTCTACTTTCTCCTTTTTTCTCGATCATTTATTGACTAGATATATATTAAAAACATTCGCGACGATGGGCCAAAAGTCCTTTAATCGGACACCGAAAACTTTTTTGAATTCGGAATGCGACATTTTTCTTCAACCATTACCAATTGGTAGACAAAGTTTGGCCATTAGTTTAACATTTCAGTTGAGTTATGCATTAAATCCCAGTATATGTAAATTTTTTGGAGGTATTTATGAAAGCATGGCATAGTATTATGGTAGCTGTCGTATCGGCGGGGATTCTTGCCGGATGTGGACAAGATCAAGCACACGGTCATGTCCGGCCTAAGCCCGCAGTAGCAACAAAAAAGACGACGACACAAAATTCGTCGGCGGCGGGAACACAGGTTCTGCGCGTGGGAGCGGCGCAATATCAAGGGCAAAAAAACTTGAAAAAATATGAAGCGTTGGCACAGGCCAAGCCGACGAACTTTCAGGCCCAAGTCAATGCAGGTACAGCGGCAGGAATGAATAGCCAGCCGAATGTGGCGGTGCAGTACTGGGAAAAGGCCATTCAAATTGATCCGCACATCGGAAATCCTTACGAATACATCGGAAACATTTATCTTGAAGACTACAACAATCCCCAAGAAGCGTTAGTTTGGTACAAAAAATCTATTGCCAACGGCCCGTCATACCCTTGGGGATGGTACCGCGTGGTCCAGTTAGAAGCGGAATTCGGCAATATGACGGCCGCCAAGAATTACGCTGCCGAAGCGGCCAAAGTTTTGCCTGCAGGTAGTAAGGTTTTACAGTCGCTTGAGACTTTCGTGACGCCGAAAAGTTAACTGTCGATTAATGACTTAAATCAGTCCGTACTTCTTCTCCAAAATCCTGAAGGATTTTGGATTTCGTCAACGGGCTTTGGTGATGTTGCGGTTATGCCCTGAGTCGCCAAATTCCATGCGTATATCGTAAAACATGTATCGCATGAGTATTATCAGCGTGGTAAAGAGAGGCGTGGTTAGTGCAGACAGGGACAATTAGCAATTAATCCCGGAACTGGGAGCTCGAGTCAAGACATCTCACGATCGGTTTACGAATTTGAAGAGCGATGTGTAAGACTTATCAACACACGACGCATACCCTTAAGAATTGTGCCCAATCCGGGGCTGTCCATAGTTCGCCAGTAGCGTTTAACAAGTTTCCAAGACCGGGATTGATACACGACGTTCAGTTCTTCTTCCAATTCCGCGACACGTTGCCCGAGTCCGGTAAAATCCTGAGCGCTGGCTTCCAATTCTTCAATGGTGGCTTCCAATTCTTCAATGCGGTCCAGACGCTTACGGTAGGATTCATGAATTGTGAGCAATGTGTCTGCAATAATACTGACATCACGGTTGGATTGATCCAATTGGGCTTCTAGAGTGCGAATTGTGCTCTGCTGTTCATCGAGGTTTTGACGCATTGTGGCCATTTCAATGCGGTCCTTGTCTTCTTCTTCCTGTTTTTTCCCCAGTTGCCATTGCAGATGTCCCGTTTGGTCCCACAATTCAGTGAGAATGCGGCGTTCATACTCCACACAAAAGCCAGACAAGGAATGCTTCAGAGGCGAGTTGCTGGCTTGGGCAATTAATGTTAGGCGCGTATCGTTGTCAAGAGGTGCCGCTACGGAATCATGGCTCAGCACTTTTACTCCGTACCCGTTAAAAGAGGTCGTGCTCGGGGACCAAATGATGCTTGCCGCATTCACTTCCTGGGAATAGATTTCGATAAAAGCAAAATTTTTGTGTAAGAGCCCCTGCAATTCCGTTTCCGTAAGTTCGCCGGTATGGTAGGGGTTTTTCTCCGAGAAGTTTTTGGTGCGGTCATGATCCGGGGTCGATAACAAGAAAAAACCGTGAGGCTTCAAAATGCGCCGGATTTCTTGGATCATCGACTCCTGCCGACTTTTGGGCATGTGTTCAATAACTTCAAAGAGTACGATCGCATCAAAACTCTCTTCTGCAAAGTGAAGCTCGTTCAAGTCCCCCGCCACAAAGCTTAAGTTGGGACGACGGTATCGCAATTGTGCTGCTTCTACAGCCTCAGAATCAATATCGATCCCTAAGACATGTTCAGCAAAGCCTGCTAAATAATTGGACCCGTAAGCAGTGCCTATGCCCAGATCCAACACGCGAAGCCCTTTTACCAATTCTGCGGCCATTTGATAGCGATGCCAGTGGAATAACAACTCAACATAATCATGAGACCCGGGCGACAGGCGTTCTTCGACCATAAGTCCTCCTCATCAGTGTACCTTTTAGACTATACGAAAGGTCACGGACCTCGTCAAATACTTTCATTTTTTGCACGGCCCGGTTTTAAACGGTGAAGGGTTTTCTAAAGGTCTTTATGCGAGCCAAATGGGTATTTTCCCAAGTGTCGTCTTTGTTTTGTACGGGTACCAAGAAGAAAACACATCAAGCAAAAAGAAAGTGCGTTATGCTGGTAGCGGTAAGACATCTTAACACCGATCTGAACCTGTACTTTGACCAAGAAGTAGGGCAAAGATGAAGGATGATGGGCACAGTGGATATGGTGGATAAAGATCTTGGCCTTGGGCGATGGCATCTTGATATGGGCGTGGACTTTGCCTTGCCGTGGTATCAAAGGCGTGACGTGCTGTATTTCGCCGAAGGGCCACAAACTCAACCCTTTGACAGACAACGCCTGGAGAATATGTACAGATATCTTAATCACCATGGCCGGCTTTACATCGTCCAGTGCTATCGAGACGGGAGATGGGAGGCGGTGGGCGATGTGACTTTGGCAAAGGATATGCTGCCGATCGTATTGGGAGAGGAGCGCTATCGCAACCGAGGGCTGGGATTTCGCACATTGTCCCTTCTGGTCCGTTATGCGAAAAATGAGTTGCGTTGGCCAAAATTAGTGGCCCACAAAATTTTTACTTACAATATTCCCAGCGTAAGGCTGTTCAAGAAATCCGGATTTATGATCACGAATTCATGGCTTGATGAAAATGGCATTGGCTGCCTGCGCATGGAACGCATTCTCCATCCTTAAACCGAATGAGCATTTTCTTGAAGAAATCATGGGATTCGTTAGTTCTCAAACGTGGAAATAAGGGTGGTTCAGGTATATAATTAAATTTCTGACTCTTATTGTCTTTAATCTCATTGAGCAGGAGGGCTTGATTATGGCTTTGTGGTTTGTTGAATCGGCTTCGGCGGCGCATAAATTGCAGTGGAAAGTGACCCGTGAAGTCTATTCGGTTGAGTCATCCTTTCAGCACATTCAAGTATTGGAAACCGAACAATTCGGAATGGCATTGGTTCTTGACGGTATTATGCAAACAACCTTGGGAGACGAGTTTATCTATCACGAAATGTTGGCTCTTGTCCCCTTGCTCTCCCATCCGGATCCGAAGAGGGTCCTTATTATAGGCGGAGGGGACGGAGGACTGTCCCGAGAAGTTTTGCGGCTCCCGGAGGTTCAATCGGTGGTGATGGTGGAGATTGATCCGGAGGTAGTGGATGTGGCCCGTCGCTTCTTTCCACACCATACCGAGGCCTTCAATGATGAAAGACTAAGGATTGTTTTTGCCGATGGGGCAAACTTTTTGCAATCGCAAGCGACCGAAGCCGACAAATTCGACGTGATCCTGGTTGATTCAACGGATCCCGAAGGAGATGGTCCCGGAAGGTTTCTTTATACCTCGGAATTTCATAGGGATGTCAAACGGGCCTTAAATGACGGAGGAGTTTACGTACAACATACCGGCGCACCATTTTTTAACCCGGAAGTGTTAGGCATGGTCACCGAAGATGTCCATCGAAAGTTTCCGCTCTGTCAAACTTATTGGGCGAGCGTTCCGAGCTATCCCGGAGGAATTTTTACCTTTACTGCGGGTTCTATGGGACCGGATCTCAGTAAACCCTTGCGCGAGTTGCCGGGTGAATGCAGGTGGTATACTCCGGAAATTCACCGCTTGGCTTTCTCCTTGCCCCCCTATCTTCAAAAGCTGATTGTCCGGGGCTAAATTCAAGAGTGTGACAGTGTTATGCCAACGAGGTCTTCTTCAGGCATGCTTTGACTTTGGGTGCGAGGATCTAAGATGAAGGAAAGGGCTAACAAGGCGGAAGATGCACCACTCAAATTTGTGGTTGTTTCTTAAAAAATGGCGACCCTTGAAGTTGTGCGGCTATGTGTGTCAGATACATGCCTTGTCTCCCCACCCTCATTCACATTCTCAAGCGTTGACTAGACGGCGGTGGTCATAGTACGGCAATAGGTTTTTAATCGTATCCAATTGTTGCTGAACTTGTCTGAAGTCGTCCTCGGTTTTGGCAATAGACACAAGACCATGAAATATACCCGTGTGGAAGGCAATCAATTGCCGTTTGTAGATTTCCTCAACATGATCGTCGTGTACCTGAATGGGCCGAATTTGTGCATACTGAGCAATAAAGTGCTGTTTGCGCTCTTCAATTTGCTTGGGAGACATACTGAACCTCCTCAATTACGAGTCGATAATTATGACCTTGTGCTAGTATTATATCCTAATTTAGGCGGAATAGAAGCTAAAATAAAAATATCCTGATCATCGTAAAACCCAAGAGCCACGGACGTGGGTGAGTGGGCCAAACCTTAGAGCAGCAAAACTCGTGAGACAAGGAGGGGGTTGTGCTGGAGGATTGGCTGGAAAATTACGGAGTGCAGCGCTATTCATGGAAGCCGAACCGCTCCCGTAAAATTATTGGGTTCGGGGCGACTTCCATCGTGGATGAGTGGACTGTCGCCGGACATCATCGTCTCATTGTCGCGGGACGGGATCCCAGTGTCGTGAGATCACTGATTTCCCGGTGGCCGGAATCGGGAATTCGCGTCCTTATGGCACGGCAAGAGGTTCTGGAGCCGTATTTGTTCTCACTTCCGGGCAAGCCTCAGGTGCGGGTATTTCAAATCCTGTTTAGGATGGAGAAGAGAAAGGAGCAAAAAAAAAGGTGACATGGCCGAACTCAGTGACAGTGGTGAGCCTGTCGGATTACGACAAAGTGCAGGGATTTTATGAAAAAACACCTTTTGCTCGCGAGCCCGATGTGCTTCGTCAACAAATCGAACAAGGATTGGTCGTGGCCATATTTTGTCAAAGACAGATTGTGGCGGCGGGGTTCTTGGATTCCTTTACCGGTGTCACTGCCCTCATTGCCGGCATTTTTACCCTTCCTTCCTACCGCGGACGGGGGTATGCGCTTAAAGTTGTGCAGGCGTTAGTACATTTGTGTTTATCTGCCCATAAACTCTCCGTTTTGTATGCGGACAATCCCGTTGCCTTGCGGGTGTATCGGCGCGCCGGTTTTTCTCCTCTTGCTCGCGAGCTTCAGTTATGGCAAGCTCGGTGGTAAACACCTAGGGGGATAGACAAGGCTATTGAGAGATTAAGAGAGGTGAAAGAAACATTCTTTTCTTAGGCCGATAGGACTCAAGAGGTATCGTGTAAAAGGAGGCGAGGATGTCGTGAGTGAACCCTGGAGGGATTCCAATAATGTAGTCAAGGCTTGGAAGCGCTGTTTAGGGTTTTTTGTTCAACGGCGCCCTCCCGGATTTTGCGAACGGGTTCCGTCCGGGGCGTTGACCAAACCTTTGGCTTTTAACTGGAGCTTCGGCGCGTTATTGAGTGCTTTCGCTGCATGTCAAAATATACCCTCTTTGCGAGATGAAATGGCGGAGGACTTGCCGTTTTTGCGTAAAGTGCATGAGACTTACTTTGACTCTCGCCATCAAGCCTTTAGGAGCACGCCACTACGGTGGAAAGGTGATATTTACTTTGATGACAATGCTTGGATCGCCTTGGCCGCAATAGATATTTTTAGGATGAGTGGCCAGAATCTGTGGATAGATGATGCAATGAAAATTTACCGTTTCATCTTAAAGGAAGGATATGACCCCGGTAGCGGTGGGGTATATTGGCGAATGCACCCGAAAAGTTCATTGCATGTGTGCTCGGCGGGTCCTACCGCGCTTTTGGGTGCTAAGCTTATGCAGCTAGGAGAATCGGTACCACAAGACCCGATAGACAAGATGATTGAGTGGTGCTGGCAGATGCGGGATAGCCGAGGAGTTTTTCGGGATCACTACAATTTGATAACCCGCCGCATTGACTCTTCCGTCTATACCTATAACACGGGGACGCCGCTGCATGCTGTGATGGTCATGGCCGAAATATTGCCCAAAGAAGCCTATGATAACATGGCGCAAGATGTTTTGGCATCCGCTCCGGCATTATTGCCCGGTCATTCTTTGCCCGCGACTCCCTGGTTTAATGCCGTGCTTCTGCGGGCCTTGGAAAAAGCATCGAGGCGGTATTCACAAGAGATGCTTTCCCCGCTTTTAGATCCCTATCGGCGGGATATGAGTCAATCATGGAAAAGATTTGAATCCACGGATCAGCCTTTGGTCCTGCCTTCATCAGAGCGCAAACCCGGAATTTTGTTGCGGGATGCCGCATCTTCAGTGGAAACCTTAGCTTTGTTGCATCAAATAGCATCGTGATATATCGCACGTATGGAGAAAAACCGAGCGGAAAACTGTTAGGTTGAGAGTCTCTTGGTACACGATTGGGCAGTCATAGATCATTGACCATTATGAGAAAGGAGGAACCACAAACCCATGAATAAATTGGATCAAGCTAAGAAAATGGCTGGCGAAAGGGCAGTACAGTTTGTGGAGGACGGCATGGTTGTAGGGTTGGGAACCGGATCCACTTCCGTTTGGGCCGTTCGCCGCTTGGGAGAACGAGTTCAAGAGGAGGGTTTGAATATTCAGGCCATCGGAACATCTCGTCAGACAGAGGAACTGGCTCGGAAGGCTCATATTCCTCTGGTGACGTTTGCCGAGGTTAAGGAATTGGATTTAGCTATTGACGGAGCCGATGAGCTAGCTCATGATTGGTCGTTGACCAAAGGGGGAGGCGGGGCCCTTTTGCGAGAAAAATTGGTGGCATCGAGTGCTTGCCGTTTTTTTGTCATCATCGACCAGACCAAACGCGTTCATCACTTGGGGCGTTTTCTTCTTCCTGTGGAAGTGGTGCCTTTTGGCTGGGAGCTGACTCAATCACGGATTCAAAGGAAACGATGCCGAGCGCAATTAAGAGGACTAGGGGATCGTCAACAGCCCTTCGTCACCGACAATGGTAATTATATTCTCGATTGCGACTTCAAAGAGATCTTGGATCCGGCTTCATTGCACCACGAATTAAAAGCATTGCCGGGAGTCGTGGAAAGTGGTCTCTTTATAGACATGGTCTATGCTGTGATTGAAAGTGATGGCATAGATGTCAGCGTCGAGTACAAAAATCCGCATGTCTGATGAAAAGAGACTCACCTCGTTACCTGAGCCTTTTCCGCTGTTGTAGAAGCCTGAAGGGACAGGGCTTGGCGAACCCCCGCAAAAAAATTTCCCCCAAGATTTCACGACCGCATGCGGATTCCCGGGGAGGAACGGGGCAGGTTCCGGAAAATTGACCCCACCGTGTAAGGATCGCAAAAAATGGCGTCATGACACCAAAAACGGGCTACTCTGTGGTAAAATCAGTGTGTCACGTTATCATTTACCGAAGGAGTGGACCCGTATGGCCTTATACCCCAGACTCCGCATGTCAAATAGGGAAATCCTGAGGATTTAAATAGTCGGAATATTCCTCAAAGGAGTTGGGCTCCTGTCTCGCGAATAGTGATGGTATGAATACATCAGACACGACACCACCGATTGTGGATTTGACGGGCGATCCCAATCTGTTTCCGCAGACGGGCATTGCGTGGGTGACGCGGATCCTGGCGGACCGCGTGAATTGGTTGACTGTGGTCGACTCCGTCCTGCCATGGGATTCGGCCCGTTCCCGGATCTCCCCGGGAATGATTCTCTTGATGCTCGTCATCAATGTGTTGACGCAACACAATCCCTTGTATCAGGTCGAATACTGGGCCGAATCCTTGCCCTGGGCTCTGCTCTGGGGTCAAGGCATCACGGCCCATCAGTTTAATGATGATGCCTTAGGTCGGGTCTTGGAGGACCTGGCCGATCACGGGCGGACCCTGCTGACGACGTTGGGGCCGCGGATGCAAGCCGTCCAGGGAACCGGACCCATGATGCTGCACTCGGACACGACGGCTTTTGCCCTCTTTGGAGATTATCCGAATGCCGACACGGGGCCGACGGCCCCGGTGGCACTCACCTGGGGCCACAGTAAAGACCATCGCCCCGATTTGCGCCAAATTATGGCGGGATTAACCGTGGATGAGCAGCGCCAGGTGTTAGGAGCCACCATGCTGTCCGGCAATCAATCGGACAAGGCCTGGCATCCGCAGTGGCTGAACCAGCTGGCAAAAGACTTCCCGGAGGATTTTTGGACCGGCAGCTACTATATTGCCGATTCAGCCCTCATGGCGGAGCCCTCGCTAGAGAAAATCCGAGTTCTGGGATGCATTGGCTCGGTCGTCTGCCGACGACCTTTGGCTTGTGTCAGCGACTGAAAGAACAGGCTGGGACGGGGGGCGGCTCTTGGGAATCTCTAGGCCCCTTAGCACGCTCCACCAAGAAAACGTCTGCCACCTATGCAGTTCAGACCTTCGACACGACCTTGTACGATCAGGCGGTCCGGGCCTTTGTCTATCATTCCGATGCCCTCGACAAGAAGAAAGAACATGCCTTACAGCGGGCTATCACCCGGGAAGCAGAAACGCTGGAAAAAGCGGCCCGGAAACTCGCTAAACAGGTCTTCCCGCACGCCGAGGACGCGCGGGTGGCCAGTGAGTGGCTCCGGCGGACCACCAAAATCCGGTGGCATACGGTGAACGGTTCAGCACCCAATAGCTGGACGATCCTGAACACCCCGCCTGTTGTCAAGGACTTTCGTGGTGATGGGTATCATTACCACATGTTTGGCAAGGGCTGGATTAGCACCGAATGGATGGAATGACCG
>JAKACM010000173.1 GCA_021821465.1 Bacillota bacterium | reverse complement strand
CCGCACTGTTGCCTCTTTCATTGGCAGCCTCTTTTGACCACAGGCCGAGATTTAAGAGTCTCAAGGTCAATCGCACCAACTAAAAACATTGCTACACGCAGTTCCCAAATAAATTGTTTAAGTACCTCAATAACCGCCGCCGTGCTATGGGTCGCAGGTTCCAGTAAAGGATGCGCAAGTCCAATCAGATCGGCCCCCAGGGCTAGAGCCTTGGCCGCCTCCAATCCGTTTCGAATTCCTCCGGAGGCAATCAGAGGAAACCCCGGCAATTGACCCCGACACAATGCTAAGCTTTCGGCCGTGGGAATCCCCCAATTGGCGAATACCTCCGCGAGCCTTTGGCGCGCCGGATCGGTGGCACGCAAACCCTCTATGTGCGCCCAAGACGTGCCGCCTGCACCACTGACATCGATTCCCTTAATATGACTCTCTGCCAACGCGACCGCAATCTCTGGAGCAATACCGGATCCCACTTCTTTAGCCAGGAGAGGCACTGGTAGGTGGTCTGCTAAGATTCGAATTTTACTAAGCAACTGGGCAAAGTTGGTATTACCCTCAAATTGAATAGCTTCCTGCAAAGGATTTAAGTGCAAGAACATTCCGTCCGCCCGAATGGCTTCAGCGGCTTGCTGGAATGCATCTACCCCCATCCCATAATTAAGCTGCACGGCACCCAAATTGCCATATAACGGGATGTTTGGAGCTACCGTGCGCGCCACCGCAAATGAAGGACACGTCAGAGGATCCTCTATCATAATGCGTTGACTGCCCACTGCCATGGCCAAACCCAGTTCTCTAGCGGCTTCCGCCAAGTGCATGTTAATCTCATAACTTCTCTCCGTGCCTCCAGTCATACTAGACACTAAAATCGGAGCAGATAAAACGTGGCCTAAAAACGTCATATGAAGAGAAACATCAGCCAAATCGATTTCCGGTAAGGCTTGGTGCACTAGGTCAAAATCGTCAAATCCAGTTGACTTCGCCATTGTTACTCGCTTGGTCAATGCGATGTCAATATGATCTGCTTTTCGTTGCCAAATATTTGCCATCTAGGTATCCTCCCCCAACACGGGTGTCCAAACCTGCACCGCCCCTGCTCGAGTCAATGCCGCGGCGAGCCGCCCCTGGTCGTCGCGGTCGGCAACTAACGCTATAATTGAGCCGCCATCCCCACTACCCGTCAACTTAGCGCCCAAGGCGCCAGAGGCAAGGGCAACGGCGATAAGTGCATCGATATGATCCGTCGTGATCCCCAACCTCTCAAGATGATATTGAGCCGCCGTCATCAGCAGCCCCAATCTCCTATAATCACCCTGGATTAAGGCCCATCGCGCATCTTCCGTAAGCTTTGCCAATTGTTCCATTGGATGCAGATACACCCGGCGCGCCAGGGTATCCTGCACATGTTGCACGGCATCATGCGTGTTTCCTGGGGCACGGGAACCAGCCACCACTAAATACAGCGGTCGGCGGAGAGATAACCAGATGGGTTCCCGATCATGTATAAACCACAAAGGCCGATTGGTACTCGTCGTCCATGCGTCCACACCACTAGGGTTTCCATGCGCATAAGTTTCGGCTATATGCACTAACTTCAATAACTGCTCATGAGTCAGACGGTGCCTACAAAAATCATATAGTCCCCGTACAATCGCCACTGCTACTGCTGCGCTGGATCCCAAACCATATCCTGGCGGGATCGTGGACGACACAGAAATAGTCAGGCCCTCTGATATTAATGGCAAGGTTTCACGTGTTTTTTCAATTAACCTTTTGTAACCCATCACTGCCATCGGAGCATCCGTAAGTTTCCCGCGATAGTACGCACAACTCAATAGATCTTTCCCATCTGTTTGCGTCACTTGGACTTGAACAACTGCAGACAACAGGGGCACACTCACGGCGGGATATCCATAAACTACGGCATGTTCACCAAGAAGGATGACTTTGCCATGCGCCTGTCCACGGCCTTGGGATATTTGTTTTCTGCGTAAGCCCGTGTTGGTCATCCCATGTCACTCATTTCGACTCCGTGTGGTCACGGTGTTGGTGTCCCGCTTCCATTGGTAAGTCACGGTAAGCCCGATTATGCAGCGCCATATGCCCCTTTTGGATACCTTCGGTCACTAAAGCCCGCAATGCCGCAAGATTTTGCGCCAGACCTACCGCGACCATTATTTGCGCTAGTTCCGTTGCCTTGGTGACCTGTAAGATCTTTAAGGCAACGCCAACTGCGGGATTAGATCCAATCGCTCCCCCAATAATCCCCACGGACATGGGAAGCTCCAATGACCCAACAAGTTCCCCATCGGCGCCAACCAACCATCGGCTCATGGGGCGATAACGTCCAGACCGCGTAGCATAGGCATGGGCAGCCGCTTCGATGGCACGCCAATCATTGCCGGTCGAAACAGCCACCGCGTCAATGCCATTCATGATCCCCTTATTATGCGTAACAGCTCGGTACACATCAGCCTCAGCAAATGCATACGCCGTCACAATTCGATCACGAACCTCTTCACCCGAAAATCTGGCAGTTTCCAATAGCTGTGGCGGTATTGCACATTGCGCGTATGCTACACTGCGATCCGCATAGTTGGACAAAATACGCAAGTAGACGGTGCCTTCCGTAATTTGCTCTACGACGGGAGCTATCACTTCCATCATCGTATCAATGACATTAGCTCCCATCGCATCCTGCGTATCGATAATGACCTGCACGATCAGCATTTCGCGTGTGCCATCACCAACATCGTGATTTAGGAGACGCGCTTCGATCTCAAGCGCGCCTCCACCCCGTGCTTTCATATTTGGCTGGGACTGATTGGCCAAATTCAGAAGTTCATCAGCCTGATTGATGACTCGCTCGCGGCTTTCCACAAAGTCGGGGCAGTTGACTACTTGAATTTGGCCCACCATACGCCTCTTCGATGCATCTGCTCGAAAGCCACCGGCTCTTCGCACGATTTTTGCCGCGTTACTAGCCGACGCGATGACTGAGGGCTCTTCAATGGACATGGGAACGAGATAGTCGTGATGGTTTATTTGGAAATTTGTGGCGACTCCCATCGGCAAAGGCAGAATTCCCAGTGCATTTTCAATCATGGTATCAACTTGATCTAAACTCAAGCCATCACCTGACTCAAGGATCCGTGTCTCCTCAGGCGCCAAACCACATAATCTGGCGATAGCCCGCAATCGCTCTCTAATGGGCATCGCATGAAAGCCTGGTAGTCGCGATGACATCGCAAATAGCCTCCTCCAACCGTGCAACCAAATCATGCGTAAAAAATAAACGCCTCTGCACACCCTGAATACTTTTTAGCGAAAGACCTTGGCACTATGGACATACTCTGTCTCAAATGCTCCTGTGCGGAAGTTCACCAGACGGCCTAATATAAACAACAGATCCGACAATCGGTTGAGGTACGTCAAGATCGGTGGATAGATGGCTTCCAACCGCTGAAGATGAACCACATCCCGCTCTGCTCTCCGCACCACGGTACACGCAACGTGCAAAAAAGCCCCGCCAGGCGTGCCGTCACGCAGAATAAACTTGGTGAGAGGCGGTAGTTCAGCCTGAGCTCGGTCGATAATCGGCTCGAGTTCGGTGGCCGCATTGGTCGGCGTTCGGTACGCATGTTTATCATCATTCACCCGCGCCAAGTCCGCCCCGACATCCCACAACATTTGTTGAACATCCACTAATACTCCAACGATGTCGTCCAACACCGGGTTGGAGAGAATGAGGCTGATGGCAGCCCCGATGAAGGCTCCGGCTTCGTCCACTGATCCATAGGCTTGAACACGCACATCATCCTTATAGCGCCGGGGACTTCCAACCACTTGAGTTTTACCGGAATCTCCTGTTCGTGTGTAAATTCGCATCATTACCCTCATCCCTTAGCTAGAATTTACCGATCAAAGTACACTTCTTAGCATTTACTTTCCGCTTTATCAATGTCGTGACAAATATCACATAACCTATGTCATCTCATTTATTTGTTTATATCTCTCTTCCTTGGCTAACGTCCAAGGCCTGCGCAACACAACAGAGTCGAACACCAAACTCTTATCGAGTCGATCTCCAGTTTCCCGTCATATCGCAAGTTAATTAACATTTTGTCCCTTGCAGAGGGACTATTTAGACCCAGGCCACCAATTCCATGTCCCCAAAAGTCGCATGATAGATGGTACCAGAACGAGGCGAACGACCGTTGCGTCCAATAAAATGGCAAGACCCAACCCGATGCCAAGTTCTTGCATAAATTCTAGCCCAATCGCTCCAAACGCGACAAATACGGTCACCATAATCAGAGCAGCGCCCGTAATGATGCGACCTGTGTCTGCCATACCTTGAGCGATGGCATCTCTATCAGAGAGGTGCATCTGATGGTAGTCCATAATGCGTGAGAGCAGGAACACCTCATAATCCGTAGATAAACCAAAAAGTACCGAAAAGAGAATGAGTGGAGTTGTCCAGTCGATTGCTCCGGCAGCCTGGATCCCTGTGAGCCGCACTGTCACGCCATCTTGAAAGATCAACACCAATAACCCTGAGGCAGCAGATACCGAGAGGATGTTCAGGGCAACGGCTTTGAGTGCGAGGACAGCAGAACGGAACAGTCGAAATAGCAGCAGGATCGTGGTTAAAGCAATGAGGGCCGCCACAATGGGGAGCCAATGCAAGACTAAAGCGATGACATCCACCGTATAGGCGGCTCCGCCGCCTATGAGAATCTTGCCTGCAAAAGGATAGCGCAGTGCCCTCAATCGTCCCACCAGGTGCTGTGTTGCCTGCGATTCTGCTCGGGAATTCGGAAACACGGTCAGTAATAGGACGTCCTGCGAGGGTGAAAGGACGTCCTGGAGAAAGTAGGGTACAGTTCCTCTAAAAGCGATTGGGGGAAGTGATGGCAAAGGCGGCACCACCATATGAACGTTAGGCTGGCGCAATATCAGTGTACGCACTTTCTGGATCTGATGATAATCGGTCGCATTGTACAGTCCCGAAGGCTTGCGGACAACTACCCAAATAGGGCTACCCACGCCAGGAAAGGTGTGTTTTAACCACTGGTCATACGTGGCCCGGGTTTGGGAGGCAGCCGGGAGAGTATTGACGCCAGGATTCCAAAAGTGAATCGTGGCGAGAGGTACAGCCAACGAGAGCAGGAGCGCGGACGAAACACTCAATGCCACCACGGGCCGTTTCATTACACGGTTGGCCCATGACTGCCACCACGCGCTGGGTATACTGGCCTGCTTGCCGTAAGGCCAATCGAGATGTGCATCAAGTAAAATCAAAAGGGCCGGCAATAAGGTGAGCGCAGCAAGCACGGTGCAAAGCACGGCTGCCATGGATCCTACAGCCATGGACCGCAAGAGTGGTTGGTTCACCAGAAAAACGATCGCAAAAGCCATTGCCACGATGCTCCCGGAAAACAGCACAGCCCGCCCGGCGGTAAGCGTAGTAATTTCCGCCGCATCCTCCGGGGAGGCCATTTGCCGCGCTCGGCGGTAACGGTGGACCATTAAGAGGGCGTAATCTATGCCTACACCCAAGCCAATCATTGCGGCTGCATCCTCGACTTCTGGAGCGATTGCCATGACCCTGGCCACCATGTTAATGATGGCCAGGCCTACCGTAATACCTCCAAAACCAATTGCCAGAGGGCCAATGGGGGCAACAACACTGCGAAATATCCATATCAAAGCCAGGAGCGTGAGAGGAAAGCTCCAGAATTCGGCAGCTTTAAGATCGTGGTCGATTTGATTTGTGAACGAACGCTCCATGGGCACCAACCCTGTCAAACCACCCGTCAGCCCTGCTGGAGCGCGAACGAGAATGGCCCGCAAAGGTTCAACGGCCTGGGTGGCGGAGAGTGACCCACCGGTAGCACGAGTAAAGAATATGGTACCATATAGTACATGATGGTCTGGCGTGGAAATGAGTTGCCTATAATGCGGCACAGAAGCAACTGCCGGCACCTTGCGCATCTCCTGCAGCATGTGTCCTATAGCCCGACGAAAACGCGTCTGGGTGATGTTGCCGTGGGAGGAGAACACCACCTCGGCGGTTGAATTGGCAAGGGTGCCAAACTGACGTTGTACAATATTTTGAACATGTTGGGAAGGGCTGCCCGGGACCCCCAATCCATCTGTCTTGAATTGCTGGGACAAATTCAGTGCAAGCGGTAGAGCTGCCGCAAAAATTACTAACCAAATGATAACGGTGCGCCGGGGATTCCGTACAATCCATTTGACGATTCGACGTGCCATCATTTATTCCAGCCTTTCCGATAATCCATTTGGTTAACGCCTCGCCCTTTCAACGCACACTTTAGCCGGCGAAAGAATTATCTATGTTTCATCCTACGTTATCGAGTTGATCAATCCGTTTAGCGGTCACATTTTGCCACTTCTCATCGCTAAACCCCTTGATAACCGTGTTCAGCAACATTTTCTCTCATCATAGACATGCATATTTCGCACTATAGAATTGTCTATTCAAGTATTCTCGGACAGATCCTTTGGCTTTGTTTTATTTTTAATCCACCATGGGCACCTGCTTTACATAACAGCTCAACCATGCGGGTTTTCGATCGCGACCGAGAAAACGTAATCACTAATGAGGTCTACCGAAACGGTGATGCTATGCGGAAACATAGCCGTAATCTCCTTATACCAGTGGCCTGGCTTTCGGAAAGAGTGGCGACAAAGAACCTCACGTACGGCATTTACTATACACACTTTCCCCCCTGCCTGTGCACCATGATGAAAAAGCGCTGGGCCGGGAGCATCCCTGAAATGGTCAACAGAGGGAGGTCACCAGGGTCCGCGGTCTTCAATGAGCTCTCGACCACGAACTGTTTCAATTGCGCCGAGGTGAGTAAGACCACGATGTCGACCTCCCTGCTGTGAAAGCCATTGTCCCTCCGCCCCGTTCCTCTAGGGGCAAATGATGTCCCGCCGACGTCCACACCGACGACACTGCCCGAAGGAAACAAAGAGCCAGGAAATGTCTTGACGTCGGCGATTCGGGCGACAGTATCATCGAAGGGCCACCGGGGCATGGCTTCGGTATATCTCCTACTTTTACCGCAGGGCTGAAC
>JAKACM010000048.1 GCA_021821465.1 Bacillota bacterium | reverse complement strand
TACGTGATATCCGACCCCCAGATATGATTGCAATATTCGGCGCTCACACCGCGCAACAAATACGGATATTTCACAGGATCCGGATGAGCCGTACTCGTCTGAGGGCCTGGCGCAATGCCGGCGATGCTCATTTCCCGCATATACCGCTGAATCCGTTTCCGATTCACGGGGTGGCCGTCGGCCACCCATGGGGCGGTCATCCGTCGAGAGCCATAAAACGGGGAGGCCGTATAGATCGCGTCTATGCGATGTTTAATCGCCACTTCTTGCGGATCCGGCCCGACGGGCCGGTAATAGAGATGCGTACGGTTGAGACCGAGCCATGTCGCTTGCAGGCTCATCGGTACGCTCTCGGACTGCGGCTCCAAGAATTGCAGCCGTTCAGTGCGAGAAAGGGTCGAGGCCAGATTTTTTTTTGAGCCACTCGAGTTGCGTCGTGAGTTTCCCCATTGGAGCATACAATTCGGCGAGTTGTGCCTCGTGTTCGCGAGCTTGACGCTGCAGATCTGAGGATTCGGTAAACAAATGAAGAAAGTTGTCTAGAGCTTGGCGCTTCCATCGATGCCATGGCCCCGGATGAATGCCTTGCTCGGCAGCAATTTGCGTGACGGTTTTTTCTTCTTTGAGGAGTTCTCAGGTCACTTGAGCCTTGAACGTCGGGGTGTAGTGTTTTTGTTTGGGCATAACGTGTCCAGTGTAACACTTGAAGGCCTCCCAGATTGTCCGAATTTCTGGGTCCACTATACACACTCGTTGGGGCAGCTATCCTTCATAGTCATCCCGAAATATCGTCGAAAGGAGATCGGGAAAATACTGGGGACGCCTGGTGAGTACAAGGATGTGGAGTGGTTGAAAGGAAGCATGAGTGCGGAGCCCACGCATATCTACATGAAAATACCATCGAAGCCGAGTGTGTCCGAGTTTATGGGCTACCTCAAAGGGCAAGACGCACTTATGGTCTTGCATCGTTTTCTGCAAATGAAGCACGGGCGCGGGGGTATTACGTGAGCACGGTAGGGGTCAATAAAGATGTTTTCCTCAGGACGTATATTGAGCAACAAGAAGAGCCGGATATCATCGAGGACAAGGCCAGTCGATAAAGCCCTTATGAGGGGTAGCTAGACAAGAGGCCCGGCGCACGCACTTTGAGGCGCAGCAAGCATCATGCTCTTATAGGGCCAAAGTCAAGCCATCCGTTGAACGGGTGGTGCGGTGTGCGACTGGTAAGTGAAAGCTGGATGATGTCCAGTTTATGGTAATTATGGTGGTTCAGCGGCTGTTCATTAAGGGATCAATTTATCGATGAAATAACTCGCAAAACGATGGGAATCATGCCGCATTAACATATTTACCGCAGTGACGTGGAGAAAAAATCACGGCAGACTCCTGCCGGATCCCCGAAAACTGTTCGCGATTTTCCGAAATATAGACCGCCGAGTATACTGTCAACCATATCTGCACCGTATCCCTCAAGCGATACCGCTACACGTCAATGACCTGGTGGTGTTGCAAATCCACAATCCCCATGAATGCCGATGACCTTTTCCCCAGTCATCAATGCCAGTCGTGCCTTAAATTGCCATTGTCACTTTTCCCCAAAAGCGCTGAAGAATTCACTCGACAATATCTAGCGGTTATGACCGAGGTAACCTCGTTGCCGGAAACGTGGGGGACACGCATGACCGGAGTATGGGACCCTCGCTTGACGAAGCGAGGGCTGACTTGTCATGGTGAGCAAGAGCTCCGACAGGCCCCATGCCCGGTAAGTCTTTCGGATTTTAGCCGTGAGAATTTCCATATAAGTTCGCTACGCAACGTAGCATGTTTGACAACTGCATGAAACTGGAAATTGGGTTCCGGGATAAAACGGGCACGCCCGTTTCGAACATCCAGCAGTTTTCCAACAAGACTCGCAAAAGTATAAAGAGCGATGTCAATGTTTGTGCGCGAGGATAATTGAAGCGGTCATTTCTATGTCAGAATACAAATGAGTTATGTAAGATATTTGCTATTATTGACTCAGAGCTTAACGTAATTTCTCGAACTTTATTAATTACCCCACCAAAATACTTTCGAAATATGTCATTTGTTCTTATGACATACGTTATATTTTGTTGCTTAGTTCCACATGGCTGACAAGAGGGAAAGGAGGAACCACGATGGCGGTTGGGAAAATGGTCGTGGACCAAGATAAAGCGTTTCATGTTGAGACCCATGGTATTGATATTATTCCCGAACATCAACGCCACGGGTCACCAAAAGATTTATTTTGGGTATGGATTGCCGGTAACCTGACTTTTGGAGAATTTGTCATCGGGGATCTCTTTATTCAGATGGGTTTGAGCTTATGGGAAGCGTTGGCGATTGACTTTTTCTGTGCCATGGCCTATGTCATTTTAGGATGGATGAGCTTGGCAGGTCCTAAGGCAGGCACGGCGACGCTCACAATTTCCCGAGCGATATTCGGCATTAAGGGCAATCGTCTGCCGGCATTGTTTAGTTGGATTGATACGGTGGGTTGGGAAGCCGTTAATACTGTCCTCACGGTTTTCGCTCTGGTCGAGCTTTTTGGACTGACGGGATTGCCTCATCACGGCCTTGGGGTAACCCTGGCAGCGTTAGTCATCAGTCTTATGTCGACCTATATTGTCCCCATTTTAGGCCATGAAACGGTCGTGGTGATGCAGCGTATTCTCGCCTACGGACTCGCTTTGTTGTCTATCGGCTTATTTTTCGTGGTCCTGCCCCATGTGCCTTGGAATTATGCTGCATCGGCACATCCTTGGGCGGCGAACAATACCTTGACCTTCATTTTTGGTCTTTCGGTAGGACTCATGTCGACCGTGATGTCATGGACCAACTATGGATCAGACTATTCCCGCTATCTCCCGAAAAATGTTTCGACAAAAGCCGTTGTTGGCTACACCTGGTTAGGTTCAGGTATTGCTGCGATTATTATGTTGGGTCTCGGCAGCATCGTCGGCACGCTTGTCAATTCCCAAGCCTACGCTGCCAATCCTGTGACAGCCATTATGAAAATTTTACCCGGATGGTATGACATGCCATTTTTGCTGGTAGTGATTGCGGGTCTTATTACCGGCAACTATCTCAATTCCTACAGCTCTTCCATGAGTTTTTTAGCCATGGGAGCAAAAATTCACCGCTTCGCGTCCGCCCTTCTTGACAGCGGGATTGCGGTGGCGATTACCTTGTACGCGTTGTTTTTGGCCCCGGCCTTCATGGCCTTCTTTCAGAACTTCTTAGATTTAGCGGTCTTAGTCATAGGACCTTGGACGGGTATGTTCTTAGCGCATTATTTTGCTGCAAAAGGGGATTATGATGCCCCCAGCTTAGTGATGGATACGGCACAGAGCCGGTACTGGTTTCAAGGGGGGATAAACTGGCCCGCCATTTTCATCTTTCTGTTGTCGGGGGTCATGGCCTTTTGGTTTGTGGATTCGGCCTTGTGGGTTAGTCCTATTTCGAAAAACTTGCTTGGCGGGATGGATCTGAGTGCTTTTGTGGGTCCTATTTTGGGATTTGTCTTGTACTGGCGGTGGTATCGGACCAGGCTTGCAACACACCGTGTTCCGACAGAACCATCCTGGCCGGACGTCAAGGAAGAAGGCGAAGCGTAAATGGTTGATTTGGCGATTCGGGGCGCGCGGGTTCTTTCACCGGCTAACGGGATTGATATGGTGACGGATGTCAGCATTATTGGCACACGGATTCACCATGTCGGCCCATTAGCGCAGGGGCAAACAGCACGGGAAGAAATTGACGGCAAGGGATATATATTAAGTCCCGGCTTTATCGATTTTCACGTCCACGGTTTTGCCTATTTTACCGATTATGGGACCTATCCGGATGATGTCGGCGTTCACTCCGGGGTCACCACAGTGGTCGATCAAGGAAGTGCGGGATATTTGACCTTTCCCGCTTTCCATGAATTTATGGTGAAACATAGCGCCACCCGCGTCTTGTCCTATTTGAATATCGGTGCGGTTGGCACGATTAAAGGCAGTATGTTGCCCGCTTTACATGGGCCCAAGACGGTGGATGTGGGCGCGGTGGTCGACACAATTGCCAAGTATCCTCACATTATTAAAGGGATCAAAACACATGCCGAAATGGGTGGCGTGGCCCGGTGGGGTTTCCGTGTTCTGGAAAAAGCCAAAGAGGCGGCCAAACAAGCGGGGGTGCCCTGCTATGTGCATACGGGAAGACTGATTCCCTGCGAGGGATTTTCGTTGCCGGATGCGGACAGTATTGTTCCCCAGGCCTTGGAATACCTTGAGCCCGGAGATATTCTCACCCACTGTTTTACAGGGCATCCCGGGGGCATTGTCAAAATTACGGGCGAGGTACACCATACGGTACGCCAGGCTATGGCAGATGGTCTCTTGTTAGATGTGGGATACGGGGAGCATTTTTCCTTCGATATCGCGCGAAAAGTCTTAGACCAGGGTATAATGCCGTACCTGGTCAGTAGCGATGTTCACGCCTTGTTTAATAAACCGCACAGTTTGCAAGCGACTTACGGCCTTTTTAGTGCCCTGTCCCATTTGCTGGCTTTAGGGATACCTCTGAATGATTTGATTGCCATGGTCACGGACCATCCTGCCAAAATTTTAGGGCTGGATGAAGAATTAGGCCGTATTGAGGCCGGGTATCAAGCCGATTTAATCCTGTTTGGCCTTGAATCCGGATCTTTTCTCTTTCAGGACCGCTTTGGGGTGAGTGTGCCCGCATCCCTTAGACTTGAACCCAAATTGACGATTCGTCACGGTACCCCTTATTCGACTCAGATCAAGGAGGAATCGGAGGTATGAAAGAGGGGATGATCACGACTCAGGATCTGAGACCTGGGATCACAGGGGTGATTTTGGCAAAAGACGCGGTGTCTGTGCCCTATGAGAGTCCTTGGCTGCTTCATCCCGGCCCTCCTTTGTCCGGTTTCTTAGATGCCCTTTATCCCGCTCAACAAAAGACGTTGCAGGCCCTGATCAAATGGGAGCATTGGTCAGTTGACGAGAGAAAAGTGACACGCTCTCTGGAATTGTTGCCGAGTCAGGATTTTCATGTGGCAACACCCTTAGTGGGATGGGTTTCGCCTTCGATGTTGTTATGGGTCGTCGAAGATCCCCTTACCCACTTGAAAGGGTATGCACCCGTAAATGAAGGTCTAGGACCCAGTCTGCGCATGGGGGAAGTGTCCCAGGCGATCTTCGATCGTCAAGACTGGATCAACCGGGTCTTTGCACCGGTGGTGACGGACCTTTTATGTGATCGGGACATTCCACTTTGGCCGATTATTCAACAAGCGCTTTATATGGGTGATGAATTGCATATGCGCTCTGTGGCTGCGTCTTATGTGTTTCAAAATCTCTTGATAGAGCCCTTATTGGCTTCAGGTCGGTTGAATGCCTTGAACCTCACCGATCAAACGTTGCTCTTTCAGGTGCTTTGCGGAAATCCCATGGCCTTTCTCAACATCTTTATGGCTATGACTCAAATTTATTTTCAATACTGGGCCCAGCAAAAGTCCCAGGCCAACAGAATTACGGCAATCGGCGCCAATGGATTAACCTGGGGTTTTAGATGTCAGGATGACCGAGATCATTGGCAGTTAATTGAGGCTCCGTTTGCCGTACCGGGGCGCCGGATTGGGCCGTCTTTCCTTCCCGTTATCGGCGACAGTTTTGCGTGTGAAGTGCTGGGATTTGGCGGGCAGATTATCCATAATGCGCCGGGACTTTGGCGAGACATGGGATATCTCCCGCCAAAGGCTCCAGCCTCAGTTTTCCGACCGGCTCGATGTGGCCAAGAGTTGCCGGTAGTTTTACCGGGTGAGGAGACTTCTCTCAAGGGGGGCGCTTGTCCGGCGGATTTGCCTCATATGGTCTTTGATACGGCCTGTGTGGGGGTGGACGGGGGATTTTTAGGGGCAGGGCGTGTCGACGGCAGCTTATGGCACCGAGTCACGCGAGATGAATCCTATGGCTAGTTATGCGGATTATCTGTTGATGTGGCTAAGAAGACAGGGGATTTCCCGGATTTTCGGAAATCCGGGAACGACCGAATTGCCGCTCATAGAGGCGTTGGCACGCCGATTGGACATGGACTACGTCCTAGGGCTTCATGAAACGGCCTTGTGTGCCATGGCGGATGGACTAGCGCGCCTCAGTCGGAAGATTCAAGTCGTCTCCTTACATGCCGCTCCGGGGTTAGGCAATGCACAGTCCATGATTTATAATGCCTCATTTAGTCATAGCCCCTTATTGTTATTGATTGGACAACAAGATACCCGCCTGAGATACGAGCGCCCTTTTCTCGGAGCCGCGCTGAAAGATTGGATCAGTCCCCTAGTGCTAGAGGTATGGGATATCACGGAGCCTGATCACCTTCTGCGATCATTGAGGCAGGCCTGGGCGCGTCTACAGGTTGAGCCGTCCGGCCCGGTGGCTTTGATTCTACCCATGAATATTTTGTCGGCACCCGTTCCTAAAGGCGAGGAGGCATTGTGGCAAGCTTCTGTTTTCCCTGTAAAGACAACCAATAGGCCCAGTGAAGAGACTATTCATGAGTTTCTCACCCTTTTAAGTTTAGCTTCACCCAAAGCACTCGTGGTTGGAGATAGGGCGGTGCTAAATCCTCGGGTGTTTTGGGATCTGGCTAGAATTGCGCATTTCGGGCATTGCGATGTATTTAGTGAGCCCTTCGCAAGCCAACTGACTTTTTTGCCGTGGGACGATCCCTGCTATCAAGGCCGTTTGCCGCGTGCTGAAGCGGATCTGAGCCGGCTTTTATCGTCCTACCGTCATGTCATAGGCTTGGGTACCGAAATGTTTCGCGTCTTTACCCGGGGCTCGGATCACGTGCCGTGGTGGACTCAATCCTCGATTATTCAAGTGGACAGTGATGTACGCTATTTTCACTATGCTCCCGGCACCACGAATGTTCTGGCTTCGCTTGACACCTTCATCTTGTCCTTGGCCAAACGTATGCCTCATGAAATACGGTGTGAACCCCACTGTGGTCTTGATACTAAGAGAAATATCGGCGAGCGATTTAGAAGACCTGAGGCAAATAACGCGGCAGAAGGATTTTGGTCCTCTTTGGCGTCTTGGATTTCCCCCGACATGGTGGTGGTGGATGAAAGTATCTCTGCACAAAATGCCCTCTTGCGCCATCTTCAGCGCCAATATCCGTCAACCTATTATGCCGAGGCTGGGGGATCTTTGGGATGGGGAATTGGAGCGGCGGTAGGGATGTGCTTTGAAAGAGCGAAGCCGGTTCTAGCCATTGTCGGCGACGGCAGTGCTTTATTTGGCTTGTACGCCTTATGGACCGCGGTCCAATATCAATTGCCGGTTAGGGTATTGATCTACGATAACCAAGGATACCAGATTCTTAAGGATCAGTTGGCTGATGCCAAAGCCCATGCCTTGCTCGATATTCGCGAACCCGTCATTCACTGGACACCTTTGTTGGAGGGATTATCCTGTTTTGTTTTAGAATCCGATCTCTCTTGTTCCTCCCGGACTTTATTCCCTATGTGGGAGCAGTTTATCAACCAAGAAGGGCCCAGTGTGTGGGTCATTCATGAACAAATTTGACGTATTGTTGAGGTGATGACGGTGTATCCCTATCCTTTCGACTATGTTCGTCCTAAAACGCTCGAAGAGGCACTATTTTTGGCTCAAGATGACGGCATGAAGTTTTTGGCGGGCGGGCAAAGTTTATTGCCCTTACTCAACTTGCATTTGGCCGAGATTAAAGGGGTAATCGATTTGCGGCACATTGCGCCCAGCTTAAAGTTTTTTGAATCCGAACAAGAGCACATTGGGCTCGGATCTTGTCTGACTCACGAGGAAGTTCTGCACTCGGAGTTTTTGGCACAGCGTTGCCCGTTATTTTCCCAAGCGGCAGCATTTATCGGCCATCCGCGTATTCGCCGGCGAGGAACCTTAGGCGGCAGCATCGCCCATGCCGATCCCTTGGCGGAATGGATGTTGGTCATGACGCTTTTGGATCCCCAGGTTATCTTGACATCTTTAAAAGCAGTGCGCCCACTTAGTTTTCATGACTATTTGTTGGGCCCGATGATGACAGCGCTGTCCCCGGGTGAACTTATTACGGCCATAGAGCTTTCCTTGCCCAAAGAGACGACTTACGGTTTCGCTGAAATGTCCAGACGCCAAGGAGATTATGCGCTGGCAGCTGCGGGAGTTTCTGTGCAGTGGGATCAGAACCGCATTCTTCAGGCGAATATCGCGGTAAGTGGGGTATCGGATGTGCCTCTTGTCTTCCCTGCTATCGCGAGAAACATGTCTTGGGAATACCCGTCCCGCGACCTCCTCGAAGAGATCAAACAAGCTATTGAAGCGTCCGTAGACCCCCCTTCCGATGCCTTGGCCGACCCATCCTACCTGCGGCATCTGGCAGGGATTTTGGTGGAAAGAGCGCTTTGTCAAGCTTTTGATGCAGATCTCAATGCTCAGAGATGAAGGAAATAAATCGAGGATACCAATGGGAGGGGATATGATGCAGGTTAAGTTTAAGTTGAATGCTGAAATGGTGGCCTGTGATATTGCGGGACATGAAACCTTGCTGGCAGTATTGCGCGATAAGCTTGGAGTGATGGAAGTCAAATATGGATGCGGCGAAGGGGCATGCGGGGCCTGTGTGGTGTTGGTAGATGACACTCCTACGGCTTCTTGCATCACCTTATGTGCAAGTGTGGAAGATTCGGAGCTTATGACCGTGAAAGCTCCGGATCCCCTGGGCGTGTGGTCCTTGTTACAAGAGCGGTTTGCGGTTCATGAAGCCGCGCAATGCGGATTTTGTTCACCGGGCTTGTTGGCGAGTTGTTTTGCTTTGGTGCAATGTGGGGAAAAGCTCACTCGTCAACAAATTCGAGAGGCTTTGACAGGTCATCTTTGCCGGTGTACCGGCTATCAGCACATTGTCGATGCCGTAGAGGAGGTGATGGAATTATGGCCAGTCATGTCCTAGACTCTCAACCCTCGCTAATTGGCAAGGGGGTGATCCGAGAGGATGTACGCAAGAAAATTGCCGGACATGTGCTTTATAGTGGGGATTGGGTCATGCCCGGCATGTTGTATGCGAAATTGGTACGGGCTCTCTATCCCCATGCGAAAATCAAGAAAATCCATAGCCAAGGCGCTTATGATGTCATGGGGGTGCTGCGGGTCATTGAAGCGAAAGATGTCCCCGTCAACCAGTTTTATGATGATCCGACGGGACTCGGCGAGAAGATCCGGCAACATAAAGTGTTTCAGGATGATGAGGTAAAATACGCCGGCGAACCCATTTGCCTGGTGATCGCCAAGACCCCGGAAGCCGCTGAAAAAGGGGCGGAGGCTATTTGGGCCGATTATGATATCTTGCCCTCCATTCACGATCCGTTGCAGGCACTCAAAGAGGATAGCCTTTTGGTGCATCCCGTCGGCAATACCGTGGTGCAATGGAATGTGCATAAGGGGAATGCCGAAGTTGCCATTAAGGATCCTCAGTTAGTCCATATTTCCCGAACCTACCGCACACAATTCGTCGATCATCTATATTTAGAACCGGAATCAGGGGTGGGGTGGGTCGATAACGACGGCACTGTGACATTACGGTGTGCCACTCAAGTGTTGGAACATTACCGGGATATTGCGCGGATGCTAAATCTTTCCGAAAATCGAGTGCGTGTCATTTGTCCCTATGTGGGGGGTGGATTTGGCGGGAAAGAAGACATGACAGTCGAACCGTATTTGGCTATTGCGGCCTGGATTACTAAAAAGCCTGTCAAAATGGTGTGGTCCCGGCAAGAATCTCTACAGGCCAGGCCCAAACGGCACCCCTTTATCATGACTTATGATGTGTGGGCAAAGTCCAGTGGTGAACTTGTAGCCATGAAAGTCGATATCGTTGGGGATGCGGGGGCCTATGCCCTGTTGTCGCCGCGCGTCTTGTTTGCCGCGGCCGTTGTTGCCACGGGTCCTTACCGTATCGATAACGTGGATGTCAAATCCCGGGCCGTGTATACCCATAACGTGCCAACCAGTGCTTTTCGAGGATTTGGGGCGATGCAAATGGCCTTTGGCTATGAGCAAATTATGGAGGAGATGGCCCAAGAATTAGGAATGGACGCCGTGGAGTTTAGACGGCGCCATTTCATCCACAAAGGAGACACTTTGGCGACAGGAGAAATTCAGGACACGGCGGTGTGGTTAAACCAAACTTTGGATAAGGTTTTGGATGAGCTGGGGGACAGACCCGTGGCAACGGATCTTTCAAAGCGCATTGGGTGGGGAATTGCCTGTACCATGCAACCTTATGGCCGTACGGTGTGGTTTCATGACCACGCATCGTGCTGGCTCAATCTCGAGTCGGATGGGAGCGTGGTGCTGCGTATTGGTGTCCCTGACATTGGCGGAGGCCAACAAGCCTCTTTATGCCAAATTGCCGCGGAAATACTTCAGGTGCCATTAGAGGATGTACATCCCTATTATGGGGATAGCGCGCTTACCCCGTTGGCCGGGGGAACATTTGCGACACGTCAATTATATATGTCGGGAAATGCGGTCGTAAAAGCGGCACAAGAGCTGCGCGAGAAAATTGAGCAGGTACTGAAGATCACATGGGGTGATCTGACATGGCAATGGGAAAAGGGCATGGCTTGCAGCTCGGGGCTTAGGATATCCCGTTCCGCTATTTATGAAGCCGCCAATGTCTTGCACTATCCTTTGAGTGTGCATACCACCTTTCATGCCCAATCCGGCAAGACATATGACAATGAAGAAGGGCGTGCGGTCAAGACATTTCCTGACTTTACCTTTGGATGTCATGGCGCGTTGGTGGAAGTGGATGAACAAACGGGCAGGGTTAAAGTGTTAAAGTACGTGGCCAGTCATGATGTCGGGGTGGCCATTAATCCCTTAAGTGTAGAAGGACAAATTCACGGAGGGGTGGTGCAAGGGCTGGGTTACGCATTGTCTGAAGAGGTGATCTACGAAGAGGGGCAATGTCGGACAGCGTTATTAAGCCAATACATGGCGCCGACGGCAGAAGAGATGCCGAATATCACCGCTATCGTTCTTGAGTCGCACGAAGGTAAGGGGCCTTTTCATGCGCGGGGGATCGGAGAACCGGCGATTTCGCCGGTCGCTCCGGCGATTGCCAATGCCGTTGCCAATGCCTTAGGGCCGTCTGTGCGTGTCCGCACACTGCCGATTACCGCGGAGAAAATTTGGCGTGAACTCTCTCGCTGATAGTTTGGTGTGACTTCGGCACCACCTGGAGTACCCGCAAGTTAATGATGCTGTCTAAGAAAACTCGCTGTCTGTTGTCTGTTCAGCTTTAAGGGCTACATTACGTTTACATCCCACCGGAAAGAGAAACAAAGGAGGCAAAGGCGTGAAAATTGTGGATCAAATTGCCGTTCCCCTGGGGACTGATTACTTGTGGGAGATATTGACACAAAAGTTTCAACAGATCGCCCAGTGTTTGCCCGGATTGTCCCAACTCACCTGGGAAGAAGAAAACCGCTATCACATGGCCATGGCTGTAAAAGTCGGGCCAGTGGCCTTTAACTTTGTGGGGCAGTTGGCTTTGTCCGTGGTCAATGCGACAAATATGATGTTGCGCGTCGAAAGCGACGCGCAGGACACCAAAATGGGTTCGTCAACCAGCATGGTGTTGACGATTCAGCTAAAGGCCAACGGGGAAGAGAGTGTCATTCTGGTCGATTTGGAGATGGATGTACGAGGAAAAGCGGCATCACTTGGCTGGGGTATGATTCGTCCCAAAGCTAAGAGTTTGATGAAAGACTTTGCCAAAAATATCCAACAACTAGTCGCAGAACCGTCAACATAACCTACGGTCTGCCAACCAGGTGGGAAAAAGAGTCGTGGCGTGTTGAACCGGCAGCTTTTGCCGCGAAGTAGATCAAAAGTGCTGTTGGTTCTGACGCCGACCACCCATGGTGGGAAAATTTGAATGGGGTCCGGCTTCTTCGGCGTGATTTGCCCCTGAGAGTGCTCTTGATTCAGCACATCTGGGGCTACAAGGTGCGTATGTTTTCTTATTTTGTGCGAGCAAATTACCGAAGTATAGGTTCCGGATCACAGCATCATTTCATCTTTTGCGGTCGGAGAATCCTTCGAATATCAGTACGGATCTGTACGCAAGCCTCTTTGGGCACGGTGGTGGTTATTGAGGAGAAGGGTGTTCGTGATTCGACCAGATTCAGTCCATAGTTAATTGTTGGAGACGGTAGAGTAGTAAGCCAAGATAGAGCTTGAAAGTGGTGGCCATATCGTCGAGTTGGATGCCAAAATGCTCCTCTAAACGATTGAGGCGATAGCTCACGGTATTTTTATGGGTATTGAGCACCCGGGCAGCGCCGTGAGCGCTTTTAGCGTTGTCGAAATACGCGCTGAGGGTGGGAAGCCAGTCACTGTTATGAATCTGATCGTAATGCCAAACGGGGAGGATCGTGCGCTCAATGATGCTATTGGCACGCTCCACATCCAGACTGGCGTGCAATATGGCAAGAGGAGCGATGTCTTGATAAGTGATGAAATGTGTGCCGGGCATAAGCACACTTCCGATATATCGCGCCATCTCGGCTTTTCTCGCACTGACGCTATATTCGAATAGTGTGGCTTCCTCGGTGCCTAAATATAAAGTGCTCCCATACCATGCCATACCCAGCTTTTTTAAGTCATCGAATGCGGTGCCTTCTTGTAAGCATATGAAGCCCACAGAAAGTGCCGCTTGCTCCATGGCCTTGTGAAACACGTATTTCCACCCGAAGACCTGGGCTAATTGAGACACAACCTCGGGAGTGTTGACAGACTCACCCTTGAGTTCGAAGGCCACAATCGGGCTTTTGAGGCTGATACGAAACTCTTGTGCCCAAAAGCGAATTTGAGCGCTGGACAGATGACCATTGCGCAGCCGCAGCAGGAATTCCGAAAAGGAGAGCGATCCCCCGAGATAAACACTCTGGCCTCCGGATTTTTGCGCATACTGTATGGAATCCACAATGTCAGCAATTTTAACCGTGGGAGAGATTTCAATCAAAGGGAAATCGAGATCTTTACCTAAAGTCGTCACTTCTGGGGGGAATTCGTCCCAATAGCGATGAATCTTAAGGCCAAATCCCGAACAGTTGGCCAGGGACAGTCGAGACACAAGTTGGCAGAACGCATTCACGTCACCGTGCAGCGGATAACCGGTGGTAACAATGAACTCGCCGGGTTTGACCCAATCAGCAATGTCGGGCGCATCCATGAGTCCAATCTGAGTAACTTCCCGTTGCAAACCGCCCAAGCCTGACGCGACTTTAACGAGTGAGGACGGAATAAGTTGTAACATTTCCTGAACGGTCACAGCGTTCCTCCGAGTGATTTAGAATGACTGAACACCACCTATCCGTAGTTTTGTACGGGTACCATGCTGTACGGCAAGTTTTTGTTAGCATTATAGCGTAAAAGGAAACGTAAAATATGAATGAATGGTAAAAATATAACATAGAAATATTTATGCGAGGTATTTGTGGAAGGTTTCTTCCGATACCAGGGATGTTATTAGCGAACCAAAATGGTGATGCAAAATAGTGAGTACCGTGTTTGTCTCTTGCACCGGCCCAGTGGCCTTTTCCTTCAGGTTGTGCTGAAAAGTTTGGCGTAACGTCTCGAATTTCGCCGAAATTTTCTATCATACATGATTAAAACCTGGTGACATAGGCATTTCTTCAGCATTAATTTCGGAGAGACGCACAAATAATCACACAAGTCTTGCAACTAGGGAAGGTACGTGTTAATCTTGAATTAATTAAAGTAATTTAGTAACGGGGTGTTGGTAAATAATGAAATTTCTTGCCGGCGTTACAGCATTGGTATTGACTGGGACATTTACCTATGTGAATGCATGGGCAAAGAGCAATCCTCCGTTACAAGCCGGCTCTCCCGGTGCATTGCAAGGAATTCAATCTCATGCCCCGGCTGTTCAACTGCCTCAAAAACCGGTGGCCGTGTCCACTCATCCGCCTTTAGTGCACCTCTCGCAATTCGTTCGCGATAAAGGGGTCTTCCTGTTTTATAGCTTCAACCCTTCATCGCCCATTTACTGGAATAATTTTTCTCCTCGCAGCGTTATCAATCAGGCACAAGCAGCGGGTATTAAATATCTCGAAGTGCGCATGGGATATTCAAATTGGGTACAAATCACACCCGGTGCGCAAGAAACCTGGCTGAATCAACTTCTTGACTTGGCCAGAAGTCACGGTATACGCGTCATCGGCTGGGTCGTGCCTTATACCAATAATTCCTCTGCCGGTACCATTCAGGCGTCTTTGAATGGCGACTGGCAAGTCATGAATTATCTGGCTCATTATAAGACTCCGAATGGGGGCCGTTTATCCGGTTTAGCCATGGATCTGGAGCTCGGGCCTTTGTACTTCGGAGGCAACACCCAAGCTTTGGGGCAATACGTTCAAGGGGCCAGAGCCGTCGTGGGGCCATCTTATCCCTTAGTGGGCATTGTTCCCGACCCCATGTGTACTTCTTTGACATCCCAGAAGGGAAGTGCTCACTATTATCCCTATAACCAGGTAGCCCATTACTCTAACGTCTTGCAACCCATGGCCTATTGGCACGAGTATTACGCCAGTTCGCAATTCGATTACACCGAGAGTTATGTACAAAACTTTATCAAGGAATCGATAACCTCGACTCAAGAACAAGATGAGAATCCGTCCAAACCCATAAACCTCGCATTGCAATTCTATGGCAACTCGCTCGTGGGCTATCCGTCAGAGGCCGATCTGCATACTTCATTGCAAAGCGCTCAGAATTTTGGTGCGGTGGGAATTTCCGCCTTTCAATGGCACACATTAACTGCGCAATATTGGAATGTCTTATCTCAATATTCCTGGCGAGGAAATTAACGCAATCATACGACACTTACAAAGATGCTTAAGGGCATTGCCAACGTCAACGGGAAATACCGGGTATTTAGCAACTGTACACAAAATGGAGAAGGAGGAGAGGAGATTATGTCTTTTCGTGGCAGAAATATCGTATTACTGAGTGCATCTCTCTCACTATTGTTATCGGCATGCGGTACGTCACAGGCTCACTTAGGGTCCTCATCCGGCCCTTTTAAAGGGACCATTACCCTATGGGCCTTTCCGGGAACACCCACGGCCCATCATCCCAACGGATTTGGCTGGTACAAGGCCGTGATGGCGGCTTTCGAAAAAGATCATCCCGGCGTGCATGTGAAATTAACCGAAATTCCTTGGTCCGAAGGATCGGTGAAGTTGGAAACGGCCGTGGCCGCCGGCGACTATCCGGATGTGGCCCCGGGCGGCGGCACATTGCCTCAATTCATTAAAGACGGGGTGATTGAGCCGATTAATCCCTATCTCGGCAATTATGCCAAAGAATTGTATCCCCGAGTCGTGAAGGCCGCCACATTCCATGGGAAAATGTATTATTGGCCTTCCATTCAAACGGCAACCCTGCTCTATCTCAACAAGAATTATTTTGCTGCGCGGCATGTGCCCTTGCCCAAAAACGGCCAATGGACCTGGAAAGAATTTGTCAATGACGCCAAACGTTTGACTTATACAACTTCAGGAGGGCATAAGGTCTATGGATTTGGGGTCAATTTGCAACCGGGAAATTCCTTGTCTTATGGCATCCTCTTACAAGATGGGGGGCATCTATTGAATCCCAACTTCACCCAATTTACCCTAGACAGCTCTCAAGGAATATCCGGGGTGAATAAATTGGCTTCGTTAGTGAAAACCTATCATGTCAGCCCTCCCTCCATTGCCTCGGATCCCGCGGCGACAGTCTGGTCCAACTTTTTGCAAGGCAAATATGCGATGACCGCTTATTACGCATCCTTTTATAACAAGAATAGTCCCGTGGCTAAATCGGCTAAAATTCCCTTCCCTTATGCCATTGCCAATTATCCCACCGGTCAACTGGGCCACCCGATAACCATCGGGGATATTGCGGGATACACCGTCTATAAACAATCCAACCAAGCTCAATTGGCGATGTCGATGAAATTTGCCAAGTTTTTGTCGGATCCCGTACAGTGGCCCCAGGCCATCCAAAAGAAGTATATGAGTATTGGGGGAGGTGCCTTTCCGGTGAGTTCGGCCGGTGCTAAACTCCAAGAAAAATATTTTTCGAATCCCTATTACAACGAAGTTCTGCATAATAATCTAAAATATTTTATGCTGAATCCTCCTCTGACCTCGAGTTGGCCGAAACTGGAGAAAGTACTGGATGCACAATTGCAACTCATGGTCTTGGGCCAAGAAAGCATACCGCAAGGTCTGAAAAATGCTAAACAGTCCTTGTCGGGAGTATTGCAATGACCCAGTCTCGATTTTGGTACCAGGCCCTCACGCCCAAAATGATGTTTTTTGCATTGTTTGTGGTGATTCCGTCCATCCTCGCCATTTTCATTGCGATGAGCCATGTCACCCCGGGGCATTTGTCATGGGTGGGACTGAGGAATTTCCGCAACGTCTTGAGCAGCAGCACATTTTGGCTGTCGGTCAAAAATACGATTCTTTACACGGCTGTGACCACCCCTATGGTCGTGGTCATAGCCTTGGTGATATCGTCTTTGCTGATGACTTTGCCGGGTTTTTGGCAGTCCTTTTTCCGTACGCTCTTCTATATTCCCTCCATCACCTCGGCCGTTGTCATGGCCTTGGTTTGGGCTTGGATCTATGACGATTCCAGCGGGTTAATTAATGGACTCTTGCGGGCATTAAAGCTGCATGGCATTGAGTGGTTGGTCAATCCGCATCTCGCTTTGTGGAGCATTATGCTCATGACCGTTTTGATTCCTCCCGGTTTTGGGATTGTGCTGTATATGGCTCAATTGGGTTCCATTCCTCAATTTTATTATGAAGCGGCATCTTTGGATGGGGCGGGGCCTTGGGCAAAATTTCGGCATATCACTTGGCCTATGGTCATGCCTACAACCCTTTATCTGATAGTGATGCACACTATTGCGGCCTTTCAAATCTTTACTGCCATTTACATTATGACGGGGGGAGGGCCCGGACATTCGACTTTAACAATCGTCGGAGAGATTTACGATACGGGATTTCAATATTTCGAGTTGGGACATGCAGGAGCGGAGGCGGTATTGTTGGGGTTGATCATCGCGGGATTCAGCATTTTGCAGTTTAAGGTCTTTGGTCGCCATGTTGAATATTAAGACGTCTGCACCCGAGAGTTTTGTCCCCGAGTCCAAGAAGAGCCCGTCATCCCGGAAGAGCCCGTTATCTCGCATCATTGTTTTTAGCGTGGTGAGTCTATGGGCAGTGGTAGGGCTCTTTCCATTGTACTGGCTGTTTGACACCGCCTTTTCCCCGCCATCGGATTTTGTCAGTATTCCTCCCCATATGACCCCGTCACCGTTCACACTGCAAAACTTTGTTTATCTCTTCCATGCGGCTCCCGTGGGACGATGGGTTTTAAACAGTCTGATGATTGCCGCTGTCGTCACGATCGGCAATCTCTTATTCGATTTGATGGCGGCTTACGCTTTTTCCAAGGGACGGTTTCGGGGCCGGGATACGCTTTTTTGGATTGTCATGGGCACCATGATGATTCCGGCTCAAGCCACTTTGGTTCCGCTTTTCATGATTATGATGCGGATTCATTTGCTAAATACCTACGGCGCGATTATCTTTCCGGCGCTGGGCCAAGTGTGGGGCGTCTTTTTGTTGCGCCAATATTTGCAAACAGTGTCGGTAGATTATTTTGATGCCGCGCGCATGGACGGAGCCTCAGAGTGGATGGTCTTTTGGAAAGTTGTGCTGCCCTTAAGTACTCCCGCTTTGGGCGCATTGGGACTGCTGACGTTTGTTGCGACCTGGAATGATTTTGTGTGGCCGTTAATTGCGCTCAATTCGACATCGCTATTTACATTGCCCGTCGGTTTATCCACTTTGCAGCAGCAATATTATACCAACTATGGCTATATCCTGGCGGGAGGGGCCATCGCTGCCGTTCCCACCATCATTATTTTCCTTCTGGGCCAGCGGTTTTTCATACGCGGACTGACAACCGGAGGCACCAAAGGCTAGGAAAATCCAGGAATCTATTTTGTTATGGCAAGGGAGAGGATATCATGTCAATCACTTTGGGCACATCATTTTATCTCGGTATTCCGGCCAGCACCAAAAATTCTGCCTATGATTGTGTGTCCATGGCCGCGGACGAAGGCATACGGCATTTCTTTACCACGGTGCAAATGCCTGAGGCAGATATTTCGGGTCATTTGCAGCAATTTCGCGAAATTGCCGAGTTAGCGGCAAAGATGGACTTGCGCATCATGGCAGATGCTCATCCGATCGCCTTTAAAAGGGTGGGGGGCAGTGTCTCCGACTTGGAGCCCTTTCGTGCCATCGGCATTACCGATTTACGCCTTGACGCGGGATTTAGCGATGAGGATATTGCCAGACTGCAGCATGCGGCTAGGCAGTTGGGCATGACGATTACCTTAAATGCCAGTGCTATGAAAGCCCAAACCATTGAAAGACTCAAGCAGATGAATTTTCCCCTCGACGGAAGCGTAGCCTGCCACAACTATTATCCCCGTATCGAATCGGGGATGTCGACGGAGTTTATTCGTCAACAAGCCGAACTCTTACATGAGCACGGCATCAAGATTGCGGCTTTTGCGGCCTCAGAGCATTGCCACCGCTATATCACCTATGAAGGTCTCCCCACTTTGGAAGTGCATCGCGCAACAAGACCGGACTTGGCCTGCCGCGAACTTTTAACCAGGCAGTGGGCGGACATTGTCTATATTGGGGATCAGACCGATGACAGAGAAGAACTCCGCCGTTTTATGACCGTGGCACAAAGTCCCCATTTGGTATTGCGCATGAGATTGAATCCCTTATGCGGTGAAGCGGAAAGAGACATTGCCTTAAATCGGATTCATGAGCATTTGCCTCAAGACTTTGAAGTGACTTACCGGGCACGAGGGGACAGGCAACGTCCGGAACTGCTGTTTATTGCACCCCAGTCTCAAAACGTGGCCAGGGAGATGGGAACGGTTGCGGTGGACAATGCCTTATATCCGCGCTACAGCGGTGAAATTCATATAGCCAAGAAAAATTTGCCTTTGGATCCCAGAACCAACGTGGTGGGAAGAATCATCGAAGACGACCTCCGGCTTTTGGATGCCATAAATCCCGGAACCTCTTTTGCTTTCGAAGCTGTGGACCTTTAACCATGATGAGACTAGAGCCGTCCTCCCAGTCCAGACAATTGGCAGGGCAATTGATCTTGCCCAATTGGTCGCCGCGCTTTGGGACAGATCCCGAACGTTGGCCTTTTGCCGGTTATATTTTTCATCGAAACGATTTAACCCCAGGCGTCACATCGACACGCCGGCTGTTGGCGGATCTTTATGGAGTTTATCGCCGGATGTATGGACATTCCCCTTTATTGGCACTCACGGAAGAAGGAGGAACGGTGCACCGCTTTCCCACTCTGCCGCCCCCTCCTTCGGCGCTCTTAAGCGGAAAATTAACACCGGACGACATTCGGGTTATCGGACGATTGACGGCCCGCATGCTGGCCATGCAGGGGTTCAATTGGAATTTGGCCCCGGTTCTCGATTGGTATCTTCCCGGCAATGAAGTTATCGGCACGCGTTCTTTCGGCAATGGGAGAGGGATGCTAAACGCGGCAAAAACATGGATACAAGGACATCAATCGGTCGGGATTCCTGTAACCGTGAAGCATTTTCCCGGACACGGACATGCCTTTGAAGATTCTCATATCAAGGCTCCCATTATTGAGCGCCATGATCAAAGCTGGCGGAATGAAGTGAAGGCGTTCACGGAATTTTTGTCCGGTTCTTCCGTTGATGGGGTTATGACGGCTCATGTTCGATTTCTGGAAGTGGATCAAAACCCCGTGAGCTTGTCTTCACGCTGGATGCAAGAAATATTGCGCGAGAGCTTGAAATTTGACGGGGTCATCATCACAGATGCCTTATCCATGCAAGCCATTCGCCAAGTATCTTCACCCCCGGAGGCCGCCGTGAAGGCCTTATCGGCGGGAGCTGATTTGATTGATTGCGGCGGGGACGAGGGTGTGGCCATGGATATCTTGAAATCCGTAGCGCAAGCAATCGATTCCCAGAGTATTTCCCTCAAACGCATTCAGGCTTCCTTAAATCGGATCAATCGTCTCAAGGACTCGACTCTAAGCATGGATGCTTGGCCTGTTATTCTGGCAGCACAGGATTTCTACGATCAATTTATCCGATTCGTCACCAAAGGCGCGCAAATTCGCGGAAATACGTCAAATTTTTCTTTGGAGTCTCCTCGTGTCTGGATCGGATCTTCCCATCAGATTCAAGTGGAAGAAAGGCGTGGGGCCGAGGGGTCATTCATACGAGCGGACATGAATGACCCCTCGGCATGGAGGCGGTTATCACAGATAAAATCGGGTCAGTTGGTCGTGTTTACGGAAAACACCTGGAAGTCGCCTTGGGCCACGAATCAGTTGAATGCCTTGTGTATGACAAAAGATGTTCTTCATGTGGCGGTCCAAGATCCTCTTGACGCGTACCGGACTCGGGGTTCTAGGGCCATGATTTTTCTCCGCGGCAATCCCTATTACGCCGAATCTGCCGTTACCGCCATTTTGGGGCCGTAAGAGATGTCAAGATTTCTCTAAGGTGCAGTACGAGGGGAATGTGTTATATCGAAAGGAGAGCAAAAAAATCGTGAAACCACGAGTTATTGTGATGGGTATTGATGCTTTGGTCTTGCCTTTGGTTCGCCGCTTTATTCACGAAGGTGTCTTGCCTCATTTCCGCTTTTTTTTGGAAAACGGTTCCGTATCGGAAGCATTGTCGGTCCTTCCACCTTACACGCCGACAAATTGGGCGACAATCGCCACAGGAGCCGTGCCCGGAAAGCATGGGGCCGGCAACTGGACCGATGTAACGTTACAAGATTCGCGTGACAGGATCCCACTCTCCACATTTGATGCGCGCACGATTGAAGCCGAACCGATATGGAGAACCCTTTCACAAGAAGGATTAAAGAGCTTGGTCATCACCTATCCCGGTTCCTTTCCCGCTAGTGTCAAGGGGTGCAGCATTGTCGCCCCCCTTTATCGGGGCCTGACGGGGCACGTCTTGGCCCGGGGCGGTTCCTATAAGCTGGATCTTAAGGACGGAGGATTTGCCGATCTGTCCCTGCATTCCGCCAAACCTACGGGACCTCTGATTGTGCCGACGGAAGACGGCCACCGGGTCCTCGATGAAATCGATGAAAATCTGCCCCGGTTTACCGTCCTTCGGGAAGGCGAGGGTCTGGCCATTTCCGGGACTAAAGAGCCCCTTAAGGTGAAAAAGGGAGAATGGAGCTCATGGGGAGAAGTCAGTTGGCCGGACGGACGCTTAGGTTCCGTTCGTTTTAAGTGGCTTGCCGACGGCGAGATGATTACCTTGGTGCGTTCGGAAATTTATCCGACGACGGCATTTACCGATCCGCCGGAATTGTCCCATGAACTCTACCGCGCGGCCGGGCCATTTGTGGAACATCCCGCCCAGGTAGAAAAAAATAATGATCAGGCCATGGAAGCCGTGCTCGAAGAAATTCAAGATCAAGTCGACTGGTATGCCCAGGTGATCGATTATATGGCGGAAAGTCATCCCTGGGACTTTACATTATTTCACTGGCACTGGATCGATACGGCGCAACATACATTTCTTGCGGCATTGGATCCGGAAGAGGGAGTGGCACCGGATAAAAGGGCCGTGGATTTTATCCGCCGGTCCTATCAACTGGCAGACCGGCTGCTGGGCCGATTGCTTGCGACCATCTCTCGTGACGATTATCTTGTCATCGTCTCCGATCATGGTCATGTTCCCAACAGACGTATAGCCAGTGTGGCCCGTCGGCTCGTAGAAAGTGGTTTGGCTCAATTCGATCCCGAGAAATTTCCCCGCCAAATCTTGGATCGCAATCATTCGTTAGTCTATGTCTTGTCTCCTCATGAGCTTGCCGTGAATCTTCGAGGACGCAATGACGGGGGAATCGTCGCGCCCGAAGACTACAACCAGGTTCTTCACAGAGCTTTGGACGCGTTGCTCGATTGGAAAGATCCGAAAACTCATCACCGGCCGGTAGCCTACGCCTTGCCTCAAGAACACCAGGGATTATTCGGATATTTTGGCAAGCGAACCGGGGATATTATGTTTCTTTATAATCCGGGGTACTCCTGGGGCATTCCCAAAAATCCGGAAAGTGTGGGCGATGCGGACGGCACCGCCAATCACGGAGCCCAATTGCCTACGACACGGACCCAGATGACCAGTAACTTGGCCACAATTGCGGCCATGGGACCTAAAATTCGAAAACAATACCAAAGGGACGCCGATGTTGACGGATATTTGTCGTTAACGGACGTGGCTCCTCTCATAGCGCATTTGTTAGGTATTCATCCGCCAAAACATGCACGGGGTGCCGTTCCCTGGGATTTTTTCGAGGGGTAATTCTTTATTTCCAGCTGCCGGGCCAATGAATCGGCCAGAATAGAGTGCCAGAGGTCTTTGGCGAAAGATTTACGGATTCACCGCGACTCTTGGATGCGGTCTTGGCAGGGGAAACCATTACGATTTCGCGTCATGGGAAGCCTCTGGCGATCATGATGGCGGTACCCTGGTACCGCCAAATGCGGCCTGACCAGGTCATTTCGCAGTTGCGGCAACTCCGGAGACAAGCCCGCCTGAACGGAAGTCGGTGTGTCCACTTTAATTGCCGAGGACAGAAAGTAATGGCATTCGTTGTCGATGCGCCGGTTCCTATGGCCCGGTGTTTTGAGGATGAAAAGACAGAATACACCCAGAATACTTTGGATCGATTGGGACATGAACAAGCTTTCGTTCCGATAATTTGGGCATGGAAAGTGCTCAATGTAACACCCCATCCCTTTTCTCACGGGATGATGTGAGCTGAGCGATATGACTCAACGTAGCGAAAGAAACTATCAGCGCTGTCGCGGAAGCCAAGAAATCCAGCTTTGCGGGATTTGTTCATATCTGTTACGCATTCCATCTGACGGCCGAGATCTGCATCAGAGTGCCACCAGGAGGCGATACGTGAGATATCCGGTTCTACCAACCTGTGCTTTGTGGCAATGTCTCGCCAAATACTCGCCGCCTCAGCGTTATCCAGACGTGCCTCCAACGGTCGTGTCACGCCATCGAATCCTTCCCATTGGATTCCGAAATGATCTGCGATTCGTGGCCACAGCCACCGCCAACGAAAGACATCACCGTTGGCAATGTTGAAGGCTTGATCATGCCCGGTTTCGTGGGTTGCAGCCCAGATCATCTGCTCATCGATCAATTCGGCGTCGGTTACATCGGTTAAACCGTTCCACTGGGTCTCTGATCCCGGAAAAATAAATGGCAGACCATACTCTTTGCAGATTGTGGCGTAAGCAGACAACGTCAGTACCATATTCATAGCGTTACCCGTGGCAAATCCGAATACGGTATGCGCGCGGTGGACGCTCCATGTGAAGCTGGAGCGGGCCGCAGCCGCAAATAGTTCGTCTTCTTGCGCATAATAAAAGTTTGGTGTGTCAAGACGGGATTCGTTCTCGTGGAAAGGGGTGTCTGGAACCACACCGACAGCGAAATGGTCGAAAGGGCCCAGATAGTGCTTCAGACCGGTCATGAGCGCAGTATGCTTAACCGACTGCTCCGCTTCCAGGGAGGAGAAGACGTTACGCACGATTGCGCTGTTCACCTCGATATTTTCCGCTTCGGTCGAGCGTTGAGTCCATGCGGTGAATGCCACAAATTCAGGACGTGTACCTCTCAGGGCGGCAACCAATCTTTCAGTGTCGAGCAAATCTGCTTTTATTGAGGTAGTGCCGGGCACTTCGAGCGTCTTGCTACGGGACAGTCCATAAACCGTCCATCCCAGCTGCGCAAGTTGTGCGCTCAAAGTTTGGCCAACGATACCTGTTGCGCCGATGACCAGTGCTCGCCTGGGCTCCATGTTATTGGTCATAGCGATAATCTTCCGGGTGGTCGACAATGCACTGGACTCCTGCCACGGGAACAATAGATCCGGTCCCATCCTTGCCAACTCTGTAAAAGGAGTGCTGAAGTACATAATGACAGTTATGCCGACCGCAGCTGTTGCATCCAGAAAAGGCTGAGGGCAAGGATTCAGACACTTTTATTCCTCCTGAGTATCCGATGAAAGATTTTTACCGTAGTCTTACTTTAGCATGCGCATAAGCGTCTGAGCAACTCACTCTTGCAAGTTGGCACACCGTCAAGAATCACAATCTGACCGAGTGAATCCTCGTGTGACGACATGCAACATACATCGTCGGTTAAGTCAGGTGACAGGGATGAGGTTCCAAAATCAGCGTTGTGAGGCCCGTTCTGGTGGCGTACACTGTTACTCAACACATCAAATTACTGCCCTTATCCTCCTCCAACGAGGTGCAATTCATGATACCGTCCTCGAGGAGGCTCGCACAATTTACTTCAAGGCATGATGATCAACTTTAACTGGGTCATATCCTATTCATTGAGCCGAGTGGGAATCGGGTCGGGCCCGAGGCGCTCATTCCTGGCAAGGGCTCGGAACAACCGTCGAAAATTCCTCCTGAGTTAACCGCCGACATCCGAGCCGTATTGCAACAAACTCCCTGGGCTGTCGGGTATGGGGAGTCCACTAACTGGGACACTCGCATCTTTTAGAGCTTCTTGCGAGATCGGTATCAGATTGTGCTCAGCCGATCGGGGTGCACGCGATGGCTCCATCGCCACGGCTTTAGCGGGACGCGTCCGACGTATGTCTTGGCGAAAGCGGATCGCCCCCAACAAAAAGCATGGATAGAGGCCTTGCAGGAATTAAAAAAAACTGACTCCCGAGGACCTTCTGCTATTTGACGAGGAAGCCTACATTCGGGATGACGGGTGACCGTAATCGTGCAAGAATATGAGGAATCGACAGCGGACACTTTTCATCAATGTCTCCCGGTGATTCTCCCTCGGTATTCCGGTAAACCGATCTATCTGAGCCTCGACAATGCCAAAATTCATCTGCCCAGGTGCTCGCCCGAGGTTCCGTAAGACGTTCGTCGAGGTCCTTTCGCTTTTGAATAATCTGAATAGCAAATTCTTGCTATTCACTACTTAACACCTCGTTGTTTTAACTCCAAAATATTTCTCACTTGTCGCATCGACACAGCCATTATTCGAGAAATGTCTGCTTGAGAGACGCCATAAAGGTGCAAAAAACCAACAAGATCCTCTCTGTCAGCCTTTTTACCAAAATTAATACCTACTCTGCGCATGAAAGTTGCATATGTTACAAAAGATTTTTCAGCGAGTACCATGTCACGAACGGCAGAATAGCACACCACACGAATGTCGGACGGACTACTCCCCGCCAATGCTTGGGCAGCATTAGCCATCTTAGTGGGGTTATCAATAAAATCACATTCAACATCTCGCAAAAAAACGCGAATCAGTTGCGAAATCTCGGTAGCGTCAGGCATCGCAACTTCAATGACATTAGAAAATCGCCGCCAAACCGCAGGATCCAAAAGTTGTTCGTGATTTGTAGCCGCTACCAAAATATTATTTTGATTATAGACATCCATGTTCTGCAACAGGCTGTTAACCACTCTCTTTAACTCTCCAACTTCTGAGTCATCGTTCCGAGCCTTGGCCACCGCATCAAATTCGTCTAAAAACAAAATACAGGGCCTCTCATTGGCATATTCGAATATTCTTCGGATGTTTTTAGCTGTACTTCCTAACAACGATGAAACAACGCCATCCAACCGCGCGGTCAAAAGAGGCAATTTAATTTTCTGAGAGATAAAATGTGCTATGGTAGTCTTTCCACATCCAGGAGGGCCGTACATCAGCAAAGACTCAGGCAGTTCAAGGCCTTTACGAATGAACTCGCTCCTGTGCTCTAAGTAGGCGATATACTCTTCGACCCGCCGATGTGTACTGTTTGGCAAGACCAAGTCAATCTTATCTCCGTTTGGAAACCATATGTCCACCATGTTTATGCGACTATCCTGATCCACAGGCACCGATGAAAACTCATCCAGATAAACAAGGTGAGAATTTGAGGATTTATTATTAATTAATGCTACGATCCGGTCAGCAAAGCGCTCGTCCCCCTCTGCTCGAAGTTTCTCACTTAAAAGCCCCGCATAACTTCGAACCTTCTCTGGGTTTTTTGAGAGACCACCTTCAATAATTTTCAAAATTTCGGTCCGCAATTATAATCCCAGCCTTCCCGTCTCTATCGCCACATGATACCATATTAGAGCTCATTATGCTCAAAATCCGTCAAGTTTAATACGTGTGACATAATTTTGATACCGACTTCATCAAGTATGCGTACAGTATGTCGAAGTAGTTAATTGCCAGGGAGTCGGCATTCAGATTCCAGATCTTGCTGGCGGATCGTGCATGGGCTATTGGTATACTAGGTCTGTAGCATTCGCTGAGCGAAATGGACGAGTCTGCTGGTGGAGATCCGCAATAATCCATAATCTGCACGAGACACATTTTATGACACTCTGATCCGACAACCCGCTAAAATAAGACAACCTTCTAACTCAACTTTGAAGATCCTCGCAAAATTCGACATAGGTCTAACTGGTGTGGGTCAAGATGGGCCAAAGATTGACCACAACGACCGCCTCGGTTGCCGTCGGATCCGTAGTAAGGAACACCGTGTGACGATGGCGGGATCCACGGTCAACGGACAAAAAAATAACAGAATCTGGAATGGAACAGGATACGGATGCCACATGCTTTTCAGGTCAAAGTGCGTTTCCAGATCCCAGCGCTGAAAATACAGGGGGAGGTTTCCGCATACGGGAACTCAGCCAGTGATGAGCGTCTCGATGTTTTCTTCATCGCCCCTGGTTTAAGCGGGAATCCCTAAATGGAACAAGTTCAATGAATTTGATGGATCTGTCGTTCGATTTATTCAGCTGTAAAACGTATGGGAGGCATAGGGACTGTGAATATCGAACTAAAGTGCCACGAGACTTAGAACCATCCTACTGAGAGCAATCAGCTTAGTGGGTTAACCTGGTTGCCAACGTTTGAGCCAGAAACTCCTCAAGTAAATTCGCTGATTTCGACCCTGTTCCAGTCTGTGACCCGGGAAAATGCTGCAAAAACCCCCCAGTTCCGAAGGATGGATGTTTTACCACTTTTTAGCAGGATTTCCGAGAAGAAAACGCGAAACACCTCCTTTAGTACCATCAATACTTGAAAGGAGGTGCTCACGGTGTTAAGACAATTTCTTAACGCTATCACTAAGATATTCGATCTGCCGGCCTGGTTCAAGATGATTCGGTCGACGGAAGGCGACATGGGGTATCCCCTACGCCTTGTCGCCGCCTTAGTGCTCGTCGGCGCGTTGCTCCAGACACGGAGCGTGGAACAACTCGAACGGTGGAGTCAGCGAGGGCGCTTCAAACGTTTTGGGATCGGGCCGATCTCGGCCGACACCATCCGGCGTCGGCTCGCCCAGATTCCGCCCGCCGTATGGCATCAGTTGATCCGTCAAGTGGGACAGAAGTTGGCTCGGAACCGCACATGGACCCGCATCGACGGCTTACGCGTCGTCGCTCTCGACGGGGTCGAACTCTTCGTGCAACATTCCGTGACCTGTCAGGAGTGCCTGCATCGCACCGTCCAGGGCATGACCGAATGGTTTCATCGCATTGTCGTGGCCAGTACGGTTGGTCCCCGGCGACAGGCGGTGTTGGAGTGGGAATCGGTGCATCCGGCCGATGGGTCGGATAAGAACGAAGGCGAATCGACGGCTGCCTATCGGCTGTTGGCGACCTTGTATCGGCACTATCATCATCAAATCGAGGTGATCGTCGCCGATGCGTTATATTGCAACCGCGTATTTCTGCAAAAGGTACTCGACTATGGCTGGCAGGCGGTGGTGCGGCTGAAAGATGAGCGGCTCACCATTTTGCGAGACGTCAAAGGCTTGCTGCAGCAAGCCCTGCCGGTGGTCACCCAGCAATGGGGGCAAGAACTCTTGCAGATCTGGGACTTTCCCGGGTTGTCATGGGGGTCGATGGAAAATCTGCGGGTCATTTATTGGACCCGCACCGTCACCAAGCACCGGCGAGGCAAAACGTATCGGGGTCAGACCTTCACCAAGGTCTACCACGGATGGGCTCTGACCACCTGTGGTCCTGCAGTGTCGGCGGAAACAGTGTGGCGGATCATGCACCATCGGTGGGATCTTGAGAATTGCGTCTTCCGCCAGGGCAAGAGCACGTGGAAGCTGGCCCACTGTTTTGGGCATGATCCGGCCATCATCGAAGCCTTGATTGGGGCCCAGCTGGCGGCGCTCACGTGGTGGATCTGGTGGTCGACCCGGGACATTTTAAGTCCTGCTCTCGCTCAGGCCCCCCGAATCGACCTGTTGGAGCGGGCCCAGGAAAATCTCGGATTCTTGCGTACGAACTACCAAGAGTGGTGGTGCCTGCAATCGACCTAAAAAGACTCAGGGAAGGGACGGTCTGTCCTCCGATTCGCAAACGCGCTCGAATTCTTCCGCAATAGGGAATATCTTGCGTTAGGTGTCGAGACGCTCGCGAGATCATGGTCCCCTGCATGACCTGTATGCCGGTGGATCCAGATGCCCAGGGCATTCCGACCCGGGGTTGAGGAGTTTCTGCGTTTGAGCTGAATTGAGAGGACATACTGCCTCCGAATAACCGTTGAATAGTTGAAATTTGAGAGTGAGCAGGCTCAACAGTTTCTTTTGATGGTTGTCTGTTAGCTGGTGCTGCGGCGCCTAGTATCTTACGGTTTGTTTAGAAATCTCAAATAGAAGGCTGCAAACACCAAGACAATACCGATGTTCACTATTAGCCATTGCCACAAATGATTCTTAAAGAAAAGTAAATCTACACCAACGACAGCGGCTATCAACACCACAATGTAAAGAATGACAGACATGTTCCTTGTCATTTCGATCACCGGTTCAAGTATATCTCATCCACTTACGGCTTACCCGTAGAATTGCCGGATTTACGACTTTCATGTCGCGGACACTTGGTCAAACGAGGTTCTATGGCTTGTTCTACTCTTTTCTTCTTAAAGGAGGAGTATGGCTTCTTGATATGATGTCAAATGTTCACCACAATAAGATGTGATAATCCGGATGAGGGATCTGTAAATTTGTCTTATTTTTTGCCGTAATCATGAATTCCTGTTTTGTGCTGGTGCGTAGTGAGTGCCAATATTATCGCCGCCAGGTGCGCAATAGGGGGTAGACGTAGTATGCGAAATCCTTTCTTACATGCATTAAATGATGTTTTTGTATAGATTATGTTATTACTCCTCAAGAAAGCGGCGAAGATTTTGTTAAGGAAAGAACCGTGGTTCCGAAAACCAAGAGCGAAGAATAAGGAAAAAATGAGATTGAATAAGTTTGGACAAGGTTTCTGTAATGAAAAAAGTCCAGGTCTAACATGGACGAACTTGTCCACTCAGGTAAGGGTGAGATTGCCAAGAAGCTTTTCGCCGGTCTTAAAAAGACCGGGGGATCACGCCTCAAAGACTAAAGGAGAGTTTAGAGAGGAGACATGAGGGTCATGAACCCAGATCTGCAGGGAAGGGTTGCGCTAGTCACAGGAGGCGGTACTGGTCTTGGATTGGGAATTGCGACGGAACTAGGACTAGCGGGAGCTAAAATTGCTATTGCCAGTCGCAAGGAAACGAATTTGGACAAGGGTTTAACGCACCTTCGTTCCCAAAACATTGAGGCGTTCGCAGTGAAAGCGGATGTGCGAGACGCAGACGAGGTAGCAAAGGCCATTGACAGCGCGGAAGCCCATTTTGGTGTGATTGATATCCTGATTAATAATGCGGCAGGGAACTTTGTGGTGCCTGCAGAGCGTCTTTCGCCTCATGGCTGGACCAGTGTTGTAGAAACAGTGCTCAACGGCACATTTTTCTGCTCGCGAGAAATAGGCCGGAGACTCATTCAGCAAAGACACCCCGGTTCCATTATCAATATTATCGCTGCTTATGCGTGGACGGGGGGAGCAGGAACCGTTCATTCCGCCAGTGCCAAGGCGGGAGTTTTGGCTATGACCAAAACCTTGGCCGTCGAATGGGCTCAGTTTGGCATTCGCGTCAATGCCATCGCGCCGGGGCCTGTTGAAACCGAGGGAGCTTCTCGACAGTTATGGGCGGATCCAAATGAACGGGAACAGCTTTTGGCAGATATTCCGCTTAGGCGTTTTGGTCGAGTTGAAGAGATTGCTCAAGTCGTTCAGTTTTTGGTTTCGGATCGGGCCGGCTTTATCACCGGCACCACTTTGACGGCGGATGGAGGAGAAAGCCTGCCGCACGCTCGTCTCGACGCCGTTAATAAACTGCGGAAAACTTCTTTGTCTTGAACGCTCACTCGCTTGTGTCAAGGGAGTGATTCTTTCGTTATCGCCTTGCGGCTTAGCGTTTCCGTCCTTGCGAAGCCACAAGGCCATCCTTGTTTGCAGAAGCCCCATTCGCACCTAGATCCAGGGCACCCGGTGGCACAGTTCTCAACTGTCGTTTCAGACCAAAGGAGCCATGCCATACTCTGATAAACTGTCGAGTCTTGCCCTATTTTTCTGTTACTGTTTCCCCGCTCCACTTAGTAGATTTAATGGTGAATGGCAAACCAAGCGGTTACACTTGATGCCGCGGCCATGACGACAAATCCTCGAGTGACTCCCAAAGGGATCCGGCTCACAGATCCATTGCCAACTTCGGGTATAGTGGACCCAGTTGTCAAGACCATTCTTTGAAATCCTGTAAGCTATAGTTCCTGTCTCCCTAATCCTCTTTGCAGGAGGAGCGGGAGGGGTGAAGGGCCGAAGGCCAGAGGGGAGGAGCGAAGCGGCTTCCCCTGATATTCGGTTTTGTTCTACGCAGTCTCCTTTCCCAAGTCTGCTTTTTCAGGAGCGTGAGTAGAGCGTAGTGGGACCTTCGGGCTGATACCGTGCAGATAGACCTCAGCCGGTGTATGGTACCCCAGCGCTTGATGCGGGCGCTCCTGGTTGTAGTACTGAATGAACTTTCCGATAGACATCCTGGCCTCCCTCGGGCTGGCGTATTCTTTTGTGTACACGTCCTCGTATTTCAGGGTGCGCCAGAACCGCTCGGTGAAGATGTTGTCCACAGCCCGATTCTTACCATCCATGCTGATCCGCACACCCGCCTCCTTTAGCAAGTCCGTATACTGAGGGCTCGTAAAGTGGCTGCCCTGGTCACTGTTCCAGATTTCTGGATTCGCCTGTCTGAGAGCCAATTTGGCGGCTTTCAGGACGAACTCAATGTCGAGCGTCTGTTCCAGCTGCCAGCTGACAATGTAGCGTGAGTACCAGTCGATGACGGCTACCAGGTACATCCAGCCATGTTTCATCCGGATGTAGGTAATATCGATGCCCCACACATGATTGTTGTGGCTGGCCTTCACGCCCCGCAGCAGGTACGGATAGACCTTATGCTGAAGATTCCGTTTGCTCAGGTTGGGCCCAGGACAGATGCCGGCTATCCCCATCTCACGCATGCAGCGTGGGACACGTTTCCGATTGACATCCCACCCTTCACGGCGCAGCACGGCGGTGATACGTCGAGTGCCGTACGCCGGGTGATCTGTGTATATCCTGTCAATGTGGTGCTGCAGTCGCATCTCCTCGTCCGGCTTGTCCACAGTCTGATAGTACAGGGTGGAGCGGTTGATGCCCAGCCGTTTGGCCTGCTCACGCACCGAAATCTTGGGATGCTGCGGCTCCACCATTGCCCGCCGTTCGTCAGGAGTCCGAGTCAATGCCAGCTTTTTTTTTGAGCCACTCCAGTTGAGTGGTGAGTTTGCCGATTTTCGAGTACAGCTGCGTCGTCTCCTTCTCATGATCCTTCTTCAGGGCTGCAGCACTGTTCTTTCCCCCGTCCTCGAACAAGCTGAACATGTTATCCACAGCCATCTTCTTCCACCGGTGGAGCATGGTCGGATGAACGCCGTATTCCGCAGCAATCTCGTTGATGGATTTCTCTTCCTTGAGCAACTCGAGTACGACCTGCGCTTTAAATGATGCGGTGTAGTGTTTTCTCATGCTCATAGTGTAGCTTAACGGTCCCCTTCCTGTGGTTCAGTTTCCTGGGACCACTATAGTACGGGACCCATTAACCGAGCACTCCGCGTACTTCAAGATGTTAAAGAGTGGATTCAGACCCAAGATGTGCGAGTGAAAGTTTCTGATCTAGACCTTAGCTTGAGCTTTAGTCACATGGTGTTGGGAGGAGAAGAAAGTGTCGAAGTCGCTTTTGCTCTGGGCGAACGATTAGCAACAAAAGACGAGAAACACCTGGTGATCTTGCTTGACGAATTTCAAGAACTTGATCGCTTAGGAGGGCCCCCATTAATCAAAAAACTTCGTGCCCTATTCCAACAACAAAAACACACAACCTATTTGTTTCTCGGTAGTCAAGCAGGTTTGATGCATACGATCTTTTCGGACCAACGGCAGGCTTTTTATCGGTTTGCCGTCATGCTCAACCTACCGGAAATTCCGGAAGCAACCTGGCGATCATACTTAACCGAAAAATTCGCCGGTTTACACATACCTGAATCCGTGACAGGAAATTGACCCACCGAGTGAGTGTGCCAATATATGACATAATCTAGCAGAGTATGGGATCATCAAAACGGAACGGGACAAATGAGGGATCCGAGCCGGTCTGCACTCTC
>JAKACM010000047.1 GCA_021821465.1 Bacillota bacterium | reverse complement strand
CACGGTCCCCGCCGCAGTGGCGTCCATTAAGGCCAAGAACTTCTTGCGGTGAAAATTCATCCCCCCACCGACTTCTTCCACGTACTCGGTGGGGGCTAATCCACGCGCCAGACAAAAGTCTTCGAGCCCCGTCGCTGATTTTTGAGGTCGAAGCGTTGACTTGGGCTACTCACCCGACAATATACGACGGTTTGCCGTGGCCCGTGGTGTTCCATTTCTTGCCGAAACGCCCGAATCTGCTCTTCGGTATAGTACCTCCGGTCCGTCACGGTGCGACCCTCTGCTTTCAAGCGCCCCTCCCGATCCCACCGCTGGGCCGTCTTGACTTTGACCCCCAGCAACCGAGCCACTTCCGTGATGGTATACGTTTTATCCATACCACTATTATGCATCGTGCATCTTGTCGCAAGCTATATAGTAACTCCGCAATTTTATACTGTCTTGATCCAAGGCCAGAAACCGCTTCGACCGACAAGCTTTCCTTCCGTATCAAAGATGACAAAGCCCATCAGTTTGAAGTCATCCCTCCTGGATTCGGATATGGGTTGTCTCCAGCAAATATTGTATCCCGATGCTTCATTCCGCACAGAAATTTGCGGCGAGTTCCAATGTCCGATTTCTCCTTCTTCCAATAGAAACTCAGTCGTCTCACCGATACTGAATTCGGCCAGACGAAGTCTCCACCCAAGACGAATTATCGGACTAAAAAAAACGCGAAGGCAACGCCCATCCGATTCCCATTCACTATGCATCAAACCATATTCTTTATGGAACAATTTTGTCAGTACATCACTCTTAGGTCTCGGAACCACCATTCTCTTCCCTAAAACTAATGGCCTTACCTGCCCAAATATCTCACTGCGCCGCGCAAACGCCTGTAAAAATGGTTTAATCAACTCCACTTGACTCTCATGAGCCAACAAGGATCGGCGTTTCGCCTCAATAGTTCCCTCAGGATAATACTCTTGGTGCCATGCGATAAACGGATGAGATTTTAATGCTGGGGGCATCTCCGTAGCCAGTTCGGGATGATAACCGAGTGGTAACGGCCATCCCGTCCAATGTACCAGATAGCCGTAATGCAAGGCCGCTTTAGCCCAACTTTCCCCTCTTGCCCGGCATTGCAACAAGGCCAACGTCGCAAAAGCGGACGTGGCCCAATGATCGGGATGCTGATCTACTAATAGCGGCGTCACCAATATGTCCGGTTGGAATGCTCTTAACTCCCGATCAAGCAAATCCACGAGATTACGACCCGTATATGGCACTTTGTATGTGGGAATATTGATGTAGGGAACACCCGTGTCACCTGTGGTTGGACTCTTAAAAGGCTTAACGTCATCAAAATGCAACAACAACCGATCCAACCCTCCGTCCGGAAATCCTAGGCAGACGATCTCATCGGATTTCAATCCCAGATGTGCCATGGCCCGTTCAGCTTCTAACTGCCTCTCATACCCCAAATGAAGATATTCCTCCGGGGTCACATGAAGAAGGAAGTAATAGCGCTCGGCATCCTGCACAAACCCGTCTCCCGCAGTGACAAATAAAACTCGCACATCATTTCCTTTTTGCGCCTCGCGGTAAATGATACCTCCTGCTCCCAATGCTTCATCATCGGGATGAGGAGCTATAATCATAATTCTTGGCATAACTATGAAGGATCTACTATCACAAGGACTTGGTTGGCATCGACGGAACTCCCCTTTTGCACGCGTAAGCTTTTAATTTTTCCGGCGGTGGGAGCTGTCACTTCATTTTCCATTTTCATCGCTTCCAGAATAATCAAGACTTGTCCAACTTCCACACGTTGACCTTCCTGAACCTTAACTTCAAGTACCGCCCCCGGCAGCGGCGCTTCGATAATTATTTCACCGTTGTGCGTAATCATCGGCGCGGGTGGAATGGGTTCTGGGATGCCAGGCGAAGGATTCTGGGGAGTCCTGGGGACAACAGTCTCATGTGAAAATCCTTTCGTTTCCACCTCTTCCGCCTCGACGTCATATTCCACCCCATTTACTCGAATGCGAAACTTACGAACCGTCATAAGTCGATAAACCTGCCTTTCTCAACATGGGTCAACATGTTCGAATTTCTGAACTCGCGATCAACACATCATCCCCGGCAAGACTAGGCCGCAGTCGAGCCATGTTTTTCCGGGTTGCACGTTCGTTGATGATGGGCAAACTTGTTTGAATTTCCGTTTGGCCTCTTTGCCCAATCTTTTGCCGCTTCACTACTGAGAATACGCTACCACCCAACCCAGCGCCAAGCACTTTCTTGCGGCCACACCTCTCGAACTCTTAGATTCACGCTGCCGTAGGATGACTCTTCCATGCACAGGAGTGCGGCCATAATGGCCGCAAGCACTTCAGGGGATAGTTCGTCCTTTTCCTGTTCGTCCACCATAACCTCCACGAATAATTTGTTGGATTCCATATTATAACGGCATATTGCCATGTTTCTTATGCGGACGACTATCCCGTTTGTTCATCAAGGTCATGAGAGCACGCGCAATATGCAAGCGTGTTTCTTGAGGGTCGATAATGGAATCGATATACCCCCGCGAAGCAGCGACGAAAGGATTTGCGAATTCTTCGCGGTATTCCTCGGCTTTTTGTTTTCGTACCATTTCGGGATTTTCTGCCTGCCGGATCACGTCACGAAAAATGATGTTGGCAGCCCCTTCCGGTCCCATCACCGCAATTTCCGCAGTTGGCCAGGCCAGAACCCAATCGGCTCCCAAAGACTTGCTGCACATGGCCAAATATGCGCCACCATAGGCTTTCCTCAAGATAACAGTGATTTTCGGCACGGTCGCCTCCGCATAAGCAAATAACACTTTAGCACCATGACGGATGATACCACCAAATTCCTGACTCGTCCCGGGCAAATAGCCGGGAGTGTCAACAAATGTCACGATAGGAATATTAAAAGCGTCACAAAACCGCACAAACCGGGCCAGCTTATCCGATGCGTTAATGTCCATTGTCCCCGCCAAAACCCGCGGTTGATTTGCCGTGATTCCAATGACATGTCCCCCCAGCCGGCCTAATCCGATGACCATGTTATCCGCGTATCCTTGCTGAATTTCCAGAAAAGAGGCAGGGTCTATAACCGCAAGAACAATTCGTTTCACATCATAAGGTTTATTGGCGTCTCGCGGAATAACGTCTGCCAAAGCGGGAATCAGTCTGTTCCAAGGATCTTGCTCGGAACTGACAGGAGGCAATTCCCGGTTATTGTTAGGGATGTAAGACAACAATTGTCGCACCAATCTTAACGCTTCTTCGTCGTTATGGGCCGAAAAATGGGCCACACCGCTGAGACGAACCTGCGCATCCGCACCTCCCAGTTCTTCCCCCGTCACTTGTTCACCCGTCACCGTTTGAATCACTTGAGGTCCGGTAATAAACATTTGTCCTGTTCCTCTCACCATGATAATAAAATCGGTTAAGGAAGGAGAATAAACAGCACCACCCGCGCTCGGTCCCATAATTACCGTAATTTGGGGAACGACTCCTGATGCCCAGGTATTTCGTTTAAAGATTTCCCCATAACCCGCCAAAGCGTCCACGCCTTCTTGAATACGGGCTCCCCCCGAGTCGTTTAGACCTATGATTGGATTACCGGTTTTCAACGCTAAATCTTGAATTCGCTGAATTTTTTGGGCATGCATCTCGCCCAAGGAACCTCCCGCAACCGTAAAATCCTGCGAATAGACATAGACGACACGTCCATCAATGCGACCCGTTCCCGTCACCACCGCATCGGATGGAATGTCCTGCTTGTCTAAACCAAAAAACGTAGAACGGTGGCGAACATGGGCCCCGATTTCTTCAAAAGTCCCTTCATCCAACAATACCGCTAATCGTTCCCTTGCCGTTAACTTGCCGGCCTGATGTTGCTTCTTAACACGGACACTTCCCCCCATCTCTTCGATAGTTTTTTGACGACGTTTTAATTCTTCCGACGGATCTTGATTCACCCCAAAACCTCCTCAAAGGACTCTCGCACTGAGAACCATTCAGATATCTATTTTCGAATCATAGCCGATCTCATTCTTGGATACATCGTCGTTAAGACGGCGAACCCAAAGGTGCATGTTATCGGAGACGTCTCATGGCACCCTGCCGCCTTGTAGGTGCTTATTGGAGAGGGTATTCCACAGTAAGTGGCGTTTGTGATTCAACTCGCCGCCGTCCTCAAATCGCCCGGATCGAACGAGAAATCATGGAGCAACCCAACTGGTAAAATTTCTTCACGGTACTATCGTCCGCGGAACGAAAATTGTCAGTTGACGCAAAACATCTGTTGTCTTCGCCTTGAAGGCATAGAACCTCTGACAAACAAACCCACCCCACCCGCCGCATACTCTTTGGCGGCGGGAAAGGGGAGGATCCGGGCATTTTGAACGGTGATGGTCGGAAACCGCCGCTTAAGGACGCCGAGGCCCCATTAAACACACGCTGCTTGCCCTAGAGCACCGGGACTCGCGTCTTGGGATTTAAGGGGATCCTACACGTTGTGCGCGAATCGATCCCACAAATTTTGGTTTCGTGCGCTCTCATCCCAGAAAAGCAGACAGGAAACTGTATCGCCGTAATAGTTACGACAGGATCGGCGAGATTCCCAATTCGTAACGGTTAGCTTCGTGTCACGTTCCCTCATTTTAACCATCCTCGGTACCTCATGGCTTGTGCTATTCGTTCCACGGCCACTAAATAAGCCGCTTTGCGTAAGGTTACCCCAAAACGTTCATGCATAGTATGCATTTCTGCCATAGCCTTTGACATATATTCTTCTAATCGACGATTCACTTCATCCTCTGACCAATAGAAACGGGTCTGATTTTGGACCCACTCAAAATAAGACACGGTCACACCGCCGGAATTTCCTAACACGTCCGGAATCACCATGGTGCCCTTATCAAACAAAATGCGATCGGCTTCGGGTGTGGTCGGGCCATTCGCGCCTTCACCCACAATACGAGCGCGGATATTGGGAGCATTGTCTGCGGTAATTTGATTCTCCAACGCCGCCGGAAACAATATGTCCACGGGAAGTTCCAGTAACGCACCGTTGGTAATCGGCTCAGCATGAGTATATCCCGCAAGGCGGCGATTATAGCGTTTAAACTCCACCAAATCCGGAACGTCAATACCGTCAGGATTATATAATCCGCCATCCTTGTCCGATACCGCCACGATGCGAGCTCCCATATCGTACGCAATTTCGGCCGCGACCGATCCGACGTTGCCAAATCCTTGAATGGCTATCCGACTCTTTCCAAAATCAATTCCTAACTCCCTTGCTAATTGTCTTGTGGCAAAGACTAGTCCCCGTCCCGTGGCCTCGACACGCCCGGCTGACCCACCAATAATCACGGGTTTTCCTGTAATCAAACCGAATGTGTTTTCTCCTCGGATACGGGAATATTCATCGACCATCCACGCCATGATTTGAGGATTGGTGGATACATCAGGTGCCGGAATATCTTTGTCGGGCCCGATGACCAAACTGACTGCGCGGATGTATTCCCGACTCAACCGTTCAATTTCGCCTTCGGACAATTGATCGACATCGCATGCAATACCGCCTTTGCCTCCACCATACGGCAGGCCAAGCAATGCGCCCTTTACGCTCATCCACATGGCTAACGCCTTCACTTCATCCATTGTGACAGAGGAATGAAAACGCAGTCCCCCCTTCGTCGGTCCCAGCGCATCATTGTGCTGAACTCGGTAACCATTGAAAACTTGCAATGAGCCATCATCGCGTATAAAAGGCACTGCCACTTCGAATGATCGGAGTGGCTGTTTAAGAATCTCGTATACTGCGGGCTCAAGACCAAGTGTATCAACAGCTTCCTTGAAAGCTTGCTGTGCCCGCAAAAATGGGTTCAGTGACGAATCCGCCACTTCTTCCGCCTCCCCAAGTGTGTCTCGTTGAATTCCCTTCGAGAATTCGCCCGTATTATAGCACACCTCGGAGTACAACTCCGATGAGATTCAGACGTTTGAATACGACTATTAGGAGTCTTGATATTTCCCGCCGACCGCCGTCTTTAACACGTCTATGCGCACATTGTCTGCAATTTGCAAAACAATCCGCTTATCATCCACCTGCACAACGGTCCCAATCACTCCACCTACTGTCACAACCCTGTCTCCCTTTTGCAAACTCTTTTGTAGTTGTTGACGATTTTTTTGATTACGCGATTGTTGCATAAACATCCAAATCGTCATCCCAATCAGTACGGCAAAAAAGATCCAGTACAACGAACTCGTGTGCGTTCCCGTTTCAATCTCCCCATTTCTTCCCGGAATCTGCCTCTATGGCATGCCGGCTGTCCTCCCCATATTCTTACAGATTGGAGAGCACTTACGCAACTATAGTTCATAGGCACGGTCCCTTCAAAGAAACTAGCGGCCCGGACTAAAAGCTCGCGGAGATCCTCGCGGGTCATTTCTGCCCGCGGGATTTTGCATGATCGAGTAAAAAGGATGATTCTTGGCTATGAGCATCTCTGCGCGATTTCCGCAAACGCCTAACGGATGTACAAGACTTTGCCGACATCTGGCATTCTCGGAATGAACCGTTACGGAAAGTCGGTGCAAAATTTGCCGACACATGAGAAGGCATTCCATTGGAGTTCGCCCCCGACACCCTATGTGAGGGAACAGATTCCGACGAGTCAGAGGGGAGTTTAGATAACGGGTTTGCCGAGAGAGGGGCAATAGACTCCGGTCGATGCAATTTTTTCTTAATGAGCACGCTTAACGGGGATTGTTGAACTCTTCGGTAGCTAACCGGGGGAGCGGCCGGTTTATGCCCTGCCTTCCACAGAAGATACCGACCCACAGACACATCACGATCAGAAAAGTTTCTCAAGGTTTTATGTGTCACGGTAGACACCGAGATAAGGTGTCCATGCCAACTTTCGTTCGCTCTGAGCAATTTTCGCTCTCCATGACTCAGTTTCGAGAACCACGCGAAATGGGCAGAGCGAAAGACGGCCCCCAACACAACGTATGATCTTTGCTTGGTCAGGTAGCCATCTCGCTTGGCCCACCGAGTGACCTTGTAGAGTGCCTGTTTTATTGGCAAACCTTGCAAGGAAATTTGCTTGAGAATTTTTTCGCCGGAAGGATCTAGTGCCGAGGCTCGTAGGACAGTGGGAGTGCTTCCTCCTACAACCATGTTGATACTGGGGTTGATATCAATGCTAAAAATCGCAGTTGCGGCCGGAACAGGTTGCGACAAATAGGTATTGAGTCCCATGACAATAGCCGCCAATGCCGTAACGGCCCCAAAAGCCCTCTTCATAGCCTGAAAATGCTCCAGTCGGGACAGATCAATTTCTTGACCGACCACGAGTTTTTCCCGCGTCAGTTTGATTCGCTTGAACTCGCCCCCAGCCACAAGAACAGTGGCATGATGCTTGTCCACTGCAACAACGACTGCTTTTATTCCCATAACCTACTCACCCCGTATTCGGTCCAACAAGAAACTTCGCAAATATGGCAGGTCGGAGATTAAAATAACGACAACTGCTATAATATATTTTCGATGGCGCTCCAAGGTTTTGCGGGTTATACCCGGATGTTTTGCCAACTCTTTTAGTGGCAACTCTCTTTTGAGTTCCAAGTGCCTTCGGTATGCGGGAGTCCCTGCAATAAACTGCCCAATGTGAATGGAGCGAGTGCGGGCGTCCTGATGTTTAGGGGATAATTTGGAAAGTTCCGTTAAGGAAATGCCATAAGCTCCTAATTTTTCCCGCAATTCGATAATCTCGTACATTCGATTTTCATCGTGCTGCGTCCTAGTCCAATGCTCTTGGGCCAACGTATCAACTTGTGTCGACAAAGCATAGCCTTCGCTATCTTCCCGTTCGATTTCACTCAGCGATACCTCTTGGAAGCGCGACTTCTGCCGACGAAAATAATCTACCAGACGTCGCGAAATGACCGTCCGAGCAAAAGATAAAAAGGTCCCCCTTCCCTCACTGTAAGAGGAAATCGCCTCGTTGAAAGCTAACAGCGCCACAGATATTTCTTCATCTTGCCCGACAGTAAGGTAACGTCCCGCCGACTGACTCGCCACTTTCAAAACAAATGGAGTAAAATCGTCAATCAACTGGTTACGGGCATTCTCATCGCCCGCTTGCGCTAAAGTCAACAAGGCCGGAGGTCTGACACGCCGTTGTGGCACGCCAAATCCCAAAGGCCCTCACCTCCAAGTGAATCTCATTGTGCGGGTGCATCACCCTCGAACAATCCGGGTGAGCGAGGGATTCCCAGATGTTCATATGCCCGTAATGTTAACACACGCCCACGTGGTGTTCTTTGCAAAAATCCTTGTTGCAACAAATAAGGCTCCACAACTTCTTCAATAGTTCCACTTTCTTCTCCCACCACTGCAGACAAAGTCTCGAGACCCACCGGTCCCCCTTGATAACGTTCCGCAATTGATTGCAACAGACGGCGATCTACTTGATCCAGTCCAAAATGATCGACATTTAGCAGATCTAGTGCCTCAATAGCAATGAGATGCGTGATCTGACCCGAGGCTCGAACTTGGGCATAATCCCTAATCCGCTTCAGCAAACGGTTAGCCACTCGTGGAGTACCTCGACTCCGCCGGGCTATTTCATGGGCAGCGTCCGGATCAATAGGAATACCCAAGACCTTCGCGGATCGATCAATTATGTGAGACAAATCCCTTGCTTCATAAAAATCCAAATGCAATATGACCCCAAACCGATCGCGCAGAGGTGAGGTCAATAATCCGGGCCGAGTCGTGGCTCCGATCAAGGTAAAATGTGGAAGATCCAGACGCACCGACCGCGCTGCCGGGCCTTTGCCTAAGACCAAATCCAAGGCAAAGTCTTCCATGGCTGCATATAAAATCTCCTCTACGGATCGGGATAGCCGGTGAATCTCATCGATAAATAACACGTCATGGTCATTCAAATTGGTTAGTATGGAAGCCAGGTCTCCGGGACGATCAATAGCCGGTCCCGAAGCATAGCGGATTGAGACTCCTAACTCATTAGCAATAATGTGAGCCAACGTGGTTTTCCCGAGCCCCGGTGGGCCATATAAAAGAACATGATCCAGGGCCTCTTTCCGCGCCATGCTGGCTTGAATAAAGATGGTAAGGTTTTGCTTGAGCTCATCTTGACCTATGTACTCTTCAAGCCGACCGGGCCGCAAGGTAAGTTCGTATTCGCCTTCTTGCAAGTTCCGGCTCGAAATGACGCGATTTTCCAAGGTAGTGCCCTCCTTAGTTCCTGTCAAGCGCACGAAGCGCCTCACGAATACGCGATGCCAGCTCTCCCTCCGGCCGAACTTTGCGAGAGGCTTGCTCCGCTTCTTCCCGAGAATAGCCGAGCGCCATCAACCCTCCCACTACCTCATCATTACCCTGTAGTCCGTCGGCAACCTGTTCAATTGATTCTGTGCTCGGACGATTCTTCCATTTTCCCGACAATTCCAGTTGGATACGTTGGGCCAATTTTTCTCCCACACCGGGAGCTTGTTTAATGCGCTTCCAATCATTATGGAAAACCGCATTCTCGAGGCCATCGATACCCAGCACACTAAGAACGGACAAAGCCCCTTTGATGCCCAAACCACCGACCGTCAAAAGATCCAAAAAAGTGTCCCTTTCTTGTGTTGTGGCAAATCCCACCAATCGCCAATTGTCTTCGCGCACCACCAGATGAGTGTATAAGTGAATTTCATGACCGATACCAGGAAGTTGGTCATATGTCACACGGGATACCTCAACCAAAAATCCGATACCATGAACATTCAGTGTGCAAGTATCGCCACCTTTTCGCAATACGACCCCTATCAAATCGCTAATCACGGAGAGCCTCCCGATATTTCACCCATTGCATCCCCGTCATAGCAATTGCCAAAGCATCTGCAACGTCATCGGGAGTAGGAATTTCAGGCAAATGCAGTAAACGTGCCACCATGATTTGAACCTGATGCTTATCCGCTCTCCCATATCCGGTTACGGTTTGTTTGACTTCTGTAGGTGCCATTTCCACCATGGGTATTTTCCGATGACTCAAGGCCAAAAGAGCTACGCCACGAGATTGGCCCACGGCCAAGGCCGTTTTTGTGTTTTGTCCAAAAAATAATTTTTCCACTGCGCCATACCGCGGTTGATGACGGTCGATAACCTTCAGCAATCCGTCATATATTAATGCCAACCTTTGTGACACATCCTCCTTGTTAGATGTCACAATAGCCCCATAGTCAACCGCCTTATTCTCACAATTTTCATTGTCAATGATGGCCCATCCACAGATGGCTGTCCCCGGATCAATTCCCAGTATCCTCAAAACCAATCCTGCCTGTGTGGCAGTTTCCCCCCTCACCACCTTTGGATCGCCTCTCGATAACTATAAGATACGGCAAAAACACTTGTTGTCCTTCTTCGTAATACCGAAGGTCGTGCCGAAAGTCTTTCTAAAAAGAAAAACATCAAAATACACGGTATCATGGAAAGTACGTACATCGGCATTATCATCGGTTCTGAGCCACTCTAAAAGGCTCTCAACCAATTTAAGATCGTCTACCGTATCAGATCCGTACTAGCTACCCGGTTCTGTCGAGACTTGCAAAAAACCATGAAAGCTATGCTTCGTCCAGTTCAAAGTCATCGGGAAATTCTCCGTTAAAGAAGACTTTTTCGACGTCATCATGGTCCTCCAGCAGATCAATCAACACTGCGAGTTGCTTGGCTTCTCCGTTCGACACCTCGGTTACGGTTTTAGGCAATTGTACCAACTCTGCCTCGTCAACCTTAATGTGCTGATTCTCAAAAGCTTCGCGAACTTGATCGAGGGCTGCGGGCGCGGAAAAAATCACGAATTCTTCATCTTCACGACGCAAATCCTCCGCTCCTGCCTCAATGGCGGCACCCAGCAATTCTTCCTCACTTTTGTCAGTTTCGGCAATAATCAGTCGCCCTTTGGGTTCAAACATCCAAGCCACACAACCACTCTCGCCTAATGCGCCACCATGGCGGGAAAAAATATGGCGAATCTCACCAGCCGTACGATTTCGGTTGTCTGTGAGAATTTGCAGGTAAACGGCTACACCTCCCGGGCCATATCCCTCATACACCGTTTCCTCATAGTGCACACCTTCTTCTTGGCCAGTCGCACGGCGAATGGCGCGATCAATATTCGCTTGGGGCAAATTGCTTCCCTTAGCTTTTTGGATCGCAAGCCTCAAACGAAAGTTCGTTTCCGGATTTCCTCCTCCCCGCTTCGCGGCCGCCATAATTTCTTTTGTCAGACGAGAAAACACTGTCCCTTTGACGGCGTCAACCTTGGCCTTTTTTCTCTTGATATTGGCCCATTTTGAATGTCCTGACATTATTGGACGCCTCCTTGCACTACGACCTAATACCTTAACCTTATCACGGTCGGCAACGATTTCACTACTCCACCACTTATTCGAAACGTCTGGTGATCGGCATCCGCCGATCACGGCCAAAAGCCCTGGATGTCACCTTGATCCCAACAGGTGCCTGACGCCTTTTATATTCATTATGATTAACCAACTTAACGGCCTGAGCGACAAAGACCGGATCCAATTTTTCCGCCACGAGCTGTTCGACTGATAAGTCTTCTTCGATATATCCTTCCAAAATTCGGTCCAAGACGGCATAGGGCGGAAGAGTGTCCTCATCTTTCTGATCGGGACGCAACTCGGCACTGGGGGGTTTGATTAAAATATTCTGGGGAATACGTTCCGTGCTCCGATTAACCCAACGGGCCAATTGAAATACCTGAGTTTTGAGAACATCCTTTAACACTGCGAACCCACCGGCCATATCGCCATATAAAGTACTGTATCCCGTGGCCATTTCACTTTTGTTTCCTGTTGTGAGAACCAGCCAGCCAAATTTATTCGACAAGGCCATCAAAAGCGTGCCCCGAATCCGGGCCTGCAGATTTTCCTCGGTAATGTCCGGAGCAGTTCCATGAAACACAGGGTGCAGTTGATGCTCAAAAGCGTCCATAACGGGAGCAATTGCCAATTCAATTCCGTGAATGCCCAACGTATGGACCAGGGCCCAGGCATCATCCAGACTTTCCCGGGAAGTAATTGGCGAGGGCATGAGTACACCGTGAACCCGCTCCGGGCCCAAAGCATCTACCGCAATCGCCGCCGTGAGAGCGGAATCGATACCTCCCGACAGGCCGATAACGACCTCCGGAAACCTGTTCTTTTCTACGTAATCCTCAACGCCTACAACCAAAGCCCGGTAGAGTTCTTCTTCTTCGGCAAGCGGAGGAGCAATCAGAGACGAAACAGGCTTTCCGCCTCTTTCCATCGGATTAGCCGAGATCACCTCAATGTTGGGGTCAACCGGACCGAGCCGCCACCTAGGATCGATGAAACGCCGGTGAAGGCTTGGAACGTTAGTCAAAGAAACGGTCAGAACATCCTCCTCAAAAGTTTTCGCTCTCGCCACGACATGCCCGTCGGGTCCATAGACCGCACTGACACCGTCAAAAACCAATTCGTCTTGAGCACCGGTTAGATTATTCCAGACTAAATAGGCTCCCACGTCATCCGCTCGGGTTTGCAACATATGTTCCCTTTCAGCTTGTTTTCCCCTTGAATAGGGCGAAGCACTGATATTGATCAACAAATTGGCGCCATGGCGAGCCTGTTGCAGATATGGACCATCGGGATACCAAATGTCTTCACAAATGGATATCCCTATCAACCATTCACCTGCCGAAACCAATTTCGTCTCTCGGCCCGGCTGAAAGTATCTAGCTTCGTCAAAAACCCCGTAATTTGGCAGAAGTTGTTTATTGACGCGGGTCAATAAGTGTCCGTTATGAGCCACCACAGCACTATTGAACAATCCCGCATCAGCATAAACGTAACCAAAAATCGCCATAATGCCGCCGGAGGCTTCAACAATGGTATCACTGGCTCTTTGCAAGCTTTGTAAAAAATCCGGTCGAAAAATGAGATCTTCCGGCGGATAACCTGGCAACGCCATTTCAGGGAACACGACAATATCTATGGCATCCGTCTTGGCCTGATGGACAGCTTGCACGATCTTGCTCTGATTGCCCTCAATATCACCCACCGTACTGTTCATTTGGATGAGACGAATATTCAAGGGGTTCATCACATCGCCTCCGTATGCGCCAATCTTAATAGAAATCGGCTTAACGCCAATCCGATGTTCACCACGGTTTGTCCCGAATCGGCTCGGGAATCGACCGGAATTTGAATATCGTCAATCATCCCCGTTTTCACGTGAATGCGAATGCACCGGCTCATGGCATCTTCCGTTTTATAAGAGACGCCTACCCCTGCAGCCTGCAGGTAACGTCCGGCCAAATGCATCCACCGGGGAGGGCCTTGAATGCTTACCTGATGTCCCAGCAGTTGAACCTGGCCGTCATAGCCAATCTGTTCTACCAACACTTGCCGAGCATATCGTTCCAACTGTGTGTTATCCAACTCCATGCCCACACCTCACCGAACTCATACCAATTCTTCGCACCCGCGCATCGTGTCCGTCAATTAGAAACAATCCTTGAGGCCAGCCGTGTGAATCATTCTGGTGATCACGGTATTGGTGAAATAACATCATCGCCTGCCCCGCTACGGCAAGAGTTACAGTTCCCATTACACCGGCTTCAAAACACCGGGGGCCTTGTTGTAAATTCCCAAATAAACAAAATAGACAGGTGAATTGGGGTGCTAAAAAGGCCGACATGCCTTCTAAGCGTAAAGCCGACGAAAAGATCCACGGCCGCAAGCTCACAAACGCCCACTGCTGGATGGCCTCTCTTGCCGCCCAGTTATCGGAACCATCAAAGACTAAGTCCACATCGCGGAGCAGATCTTGAGCATTGTCCGCGGTTATAGCACCGACAACACCATTGATCCGTCCCGGTTCATAATTGCGGACAACCTGTGCCTTAAATTTACCGATATCAGATGGTGTAAACCACGGTTGCCGGGGCAGATTAGACAATTCAACTCGGTCAGGATCAATTACACGGATCTCTTCAATATCAGGTTCGTCCAGCAATTGAATGACAAGAGGCGAGCCTATAGCCCCACTCCCCACTACCGCCACCCGCACATGTCTCACCCTTTCTTGTGTTGAAGTCTAATCCTCCCCACCATCTCTCACTCTTGCGCAATCTCCGGTACGACTGATTGGCATTCGTGGCCAAACTCTATTTCATTCGGAATCGGTAATACCGCCTACGGCCAACTCGAACCCATGAATCATGCCGCACTGTCACTGTGTCAAAGATGGCGATTTTGCTGCCATCTACTATAACAGCCCCCTGCTGCAACATGCGTCGGGCTTGTTGCTTGCTGGGCATGTCAGGGAGGCCGGCCACCAGTTCAATGGCAGCAATAAGCCACGGATCTTCGGGCAAGTCAATCACAGGCATGTCGTCGGGTATCTGATGCTCACGAAAGGTTCGGTTAAACTGATCTTGAGCCTCATCAGCCATTTCTTGGCCCCAGAATCGTGCGGTAATACGATGGCCCAAATCTGCTTTAACGTCACGGGGATTTTCAGTGGCAATCCGAGATTCCCACGTTTCGGCGTCTTCTCCTAACAATAATACGGCCCACCGCGTAATTAAGAGATCTGGGATAGACATAATTTTCCCGAACATGTCTTGAGGCGGCTCATTGATCCCGACATAATTGCCGAGGCTTTTTCCCATGCGCCGGATTCCGTCGGTACCTTCCAGAATGGGTAAAAACATTCCTACTTCCGGCAGCAGTCCGAATGCTTCTTGAATTTGCCTTGCCGTCATAATGTTAAAACGCTGGTCTGTGCCACCCAATTCCACATCCGCTCTTAATGCCACAGAATCATAAGCTTGCATGAGAGGATACAATAATTCATGCAGATAGATCGGAATATGTTCCGTCAGACGATTATGAAAGTCATCCCGCTCCAAAATTCGCGCCACCGTTATTTGAGCCATCAGACGAATCATATCCGCCAATCGCATAGGCTCCAGCCATTCACTATTGTAATGCAGTGTGAGGCGATCCGGATCCAGAATTTTTTTTGCCTGCTCCACATAGGTCCGAGAAAATTCCCGTACATCATCCGCCGACAACTGTTTGCGGGTTGAGGTCCGAAGCGTAGGATCCCCAATACGCCCCGTCATGTCGCCTACGAGAAAAATGACATCATGACCCAGTTCCTGAAACTGTCGCAATTTTTCCAAGACGACGGTATGGCCCAGATGAATGTCAGGTGCGGTAGGATCGACTCCCAATTTCACCCGCAAGGGCACCCCGGTTTGTTGTGATTTTTCCAATTTATCTCGTAATTGGCTCGGGCTAATTACGTCATCGGTTCCTTGCATTAGCCATTCCAATTGCTGGTCAAGGTCTAACACGATAACCTCCCCAAATTTGCTGTTGGCGAGTATATCATACCCGCTGAATAATGGAAAAGAGCGGGCATCAACCGTCTTCGAATGTCACCACCGTAACTCCGTCGCCGCCTTCTCCCCGTTCACCCAGGCGGTACCGATCGACACGGGAATCACTTTTCAACATTTCGGCTAAGGCCCGGCGCAGAGTTCCGGTTCCTTTACCGTGAATAATCCGTACCTGAAATGCGCCTGCCAGCACCGCATCATCCAGATACTTATCGACCCTTTCTACCATTTCGTCTACGGTCATACCGCGCACATCACACTCTATGCGAATATTTTGCGCTTGGATGGCAAGAGCTGTACGAGATCCCCTCTTTGTGGGAGATCGGGATGGTGCGGCATGAGTCTTTTGCAGATCACTGACGGGCAATTTTACACGAAGTGTCCCGACTTCCACCAGAGCAATCTTCCCGCTTAGCTCCAAGACTCGCGCAACCTCTTCAAAATTGCGAACATGGACATAATCCCCCTGAACAATATCTTGAGAAGAAGACGGTTTTTCAGTCGTCAGCGTTGTAGGCAAAATTCCGCGTTGTCGCCAAATTTCTCGCAAGGATTCAATAGCACGAGCTTGATCTCCCCCTTGAGTTTTCTTGACGACGTCAATGGCGTCCATCATTTCATCATGCAGTCGCCTCAGTTCGCTTTCCCATTGCTGACGCATGCGCAACTTTTCCCGCTCATTACGTTCAATCCAGGTCTGGCGTTCGTTGTCCAGCTCCTGCATTTTTTTCTGCAAGGACTGATGCTGTTCACTGACCTCTTTCTTGGCTTCCTGCAATTCCATCTGCAAATGATTGGCCTGGTCGATGACATCGGCGAGAGTCGTACCTTCCTCATCCATCAGTCTCCTGGCACGTTGCACAATTTCCTGAGACATTCCCAGCCGGCCGGCAATGTAAAGTGCGTGCGAACTGCCTGGTTGCCCCATAATTAAATGATACAATGGTGTGAGAGTCTCTCGGTCGAAGGCAACTTGCGCGTTCTCCACATCCGGTAAACGGAAACCGAGAAGTTTAAGCCGACTGTAATGAGTCGTCACCACAGCATAAACGCCTTGTTGACGGAGACGGTGGATCATGGATTCAGCCAAAGCCGATCCCTCGTCTGGATCGGTACCTGCACCTATTTCGTCAATCAAACATAAGGTGCGGTCATCCGCAAATTCCATCATCGGAATGAGGCGCGCCATGTGAGATGAAAAGGTGGAAAGGTTTTGCTCAATACTCTGCTCATCACCAATATCCACCCAGATACGGTCAAAAAACGGAACAGAAGTCCCCTCCGCACAAGGCACCATCATTCCGCTCAACGCTAAACTGACAACGAGTCCTGTTGTTTTAAGCGCCACTGTCTTTCCACCCGTGTTGGGTCCTGTGACAATGAGTATGGGCTGTGTTTTTGCCAATGATAGATAAAGCGGCACAGGATTCTCGATCAGTGGGTGGCGAGCGTCCATAAGAAGCAGATCTCCTCCACCCACTTGGGGAATCACGGACTGGGTTTGGATTCCGTACCGCGCTATCGCCAGCAATTCATCCACGTCACCCAAGATCTCTTCCAGGCTGACACACTCGTGGTGATATCCTCCCACAGCGTGGGAAAGCTCAGCAAGTAAACGACGTATTTCCTCCTCCTCTTGATGGTGTAATTCTGTCACCTGATTCTGTTTTTGCACCACCGGCATCGGTTCCACAAACACCGTTTGCCCGCTGGCGGACCGATCGTGCACAATACCGGAGACTTGATGGCGAAACATAGCCTTTACGGGAATAACACGTCTGCCCTCACGTATAGTCACAACGGTGTCTTGAATATATTCCGCCCAGTGGCTGGATCGCAGGATTCCCTCCAAGATCCTGTCGATTTCCATTTGGGCGTGTTGAATATTATGCCGAATTTGTTTTAGGGTAGAACTGGCCGAGTCTCGTATGGTTCCGTCTTCGTTAAGAATGCCAAAGATATTCTGGCTTAAGAACAGCAAATCTGGGATTTCTTGCAATAATTCTTGGAACACCGGATAATCGTCAGTCGTTATCCAGTTTTTAGCCCGGTGCGCGGCCTTCAGGGTTAAGCCAATGTTTAACAGCTGCTCGGCCGATAAAATGCCTCCCTTAGCGGCACGCCCGACATCTCGGGCAATTTCCGCAGCATTCTGCAAGGAGATTTGTTGACTGTCAGAACTATGAAGCAAACGAACAACTTCGCGCAAAAATGTATGTCGTTTCCACATTTTTTGCTCGTCGCGCAAGTATGAAGTGGAACGGATCCGTTTTTTACCCATTTCGGTATCGGCATAATGTGCTGTCGTTTCAAGCACATCGGGAAATTGTACAAGATCCAAACTAACCCGAAGCCGACTTTCAGCAATTGTGTCAACGTTGTTCAATATACTCTCCCGTTCCGAAAATACCATGCCTGCATACATTACCGTGTTCGAAGGCACAAATGTTCACCCAAAGTTCTTAGGAACCACGGATAAATAATCTCCTTGATTCCCAAGACTCTTTAGCCTTTAAGCCTTAAAGCAAATCCCCATCTTAGCCGATCCTTACCACGTGTGTCGTATTTATCTCAATTATAGCATCATAATCGCGCCCAACTCACTGTGGGAGTCGACCCATCGGGCCATGCCTCTTACGGCTTTCGTTCCCATAGGCAAGATTTGGAGGGTTCGCCAGGGAATTTTAAACCGAGATTGCCATAATTATCCTGACTCCGGTCCAAAGTTTCATGCATTACCATTTTTCACGGCACGTTTTCGCCAATCGTCTTGCATGCTTCGGACCAACTCTTCATTTTGTTCCTGCAAATGATAGAGATCCTCTCCCATGTTTAGTAGCGCGAGCACGCACAACCGAGTCATGTTGAGCTGAGGATGGCGCTGTTTCAATGTTCGAAGACGGCTATCAACATGTTGCGCTATCGCCTTAATAACTTCCTCAGGCATGTCTCCCTTAATCAGATATTCTTCCCCGTTTATTGTCACCGGTGTACGGATTGCTTCTGCCATCGCCCTTCCCCCCATGGTCAAGGTCTTTTTTATATATTTCTCGACAACCGAGGCAGTTTCCTGCCAAGTCGGGAAAAATTGTTGCTTTATTGTCGGATCGTGACTCCCAAATCCTCAACAAGTCGTAGAAATTGCTGAATCACATCATTCACGTCTTGGTCCGTCAAGGTTTTTTCTTCGGATTGAAACACTAACCGAAACGTCCATGAGATCCCAAAGTCGCCTTGATAGTCATCAACGGGCTCCATAGACTGCAAAATCCGGGTGCGCAGTTGCCGGGCCTTTTCGAAAATGTTCTCATAGGACACAGAGTGCGGCACGATTAAAGAGAGATCACGAATAACTTCGGGATATCGCACCGGGGGCCGAATATGGGAAAAGTGTGGTGCCGTTCCTTCGCCCAAAATTCTCATGAGCCAGACCGCCATGCGCTTCGCGCCATAGCGCTGCGCGATACGAGGTCTCATTTCCCCGAGATAGCCTACTTTGGCGCCATCCGGCCCATATACCGCCAAAAGTCGACCCGGATGCATAAATTCCGGTCCCGATGGGAGCTGTTTCCATGACAGGCCCATGCCACATTTCTGATTCATCCATTCCATGACACCTTTAAGCTCCAACAAATGAGGCGCTTCCGGCCGAGGATAACGCATGTGCTCTTCCAGCGTGCGGATCACTGTCAATTCTTGATATTCTTTATGGTCTTCGGCATTCCCTACATAAACCGGAGAGAGTTCAAACAACGAAAGGGCCGTGTCCCGACGTCCCCGGTTAGCCTCGACAACCTCCAACATTCCTGGCAACAATGACGGTCTCAACCACATTTCTTCTTCTCGCAAGGGGTTAACCACTGTAATCACATTCGGAGGCGGCTCCACCCCCGCACGGCGCAACCGGGGAGAAGAGGTAAAAGAGCGGGTAATCACCTCCCAATATCCCGCTGCCGCCAGCGAATTTCGAATCAGTTCATAGTAAGCCACTTTTGGCGTTGGGCGTCCCGGAGTTGCGGAAGTCACAAACACTCGCGGCGATATTTCTTCCAGACCATATAAGCGTGCCACGTCTTCAGCCAAATCATGGCTTCCTTCAACATCATGACGGTCAGAAGGAATCACGATATTTTCGCCGTCATTGAGAAAACCCAGCCGCTTCAGCCCATCTAAAATCTTGTCGTCGGACCAGCTAACTCCCAGTAAATGTCGGATCTTTTGGGGATAAAAGGGAATCTGGCGCATTGGGGGTATCTCCCCTATTATTTGACTGGCTCTTTTCTCTTCCAACATTCCCGCTTTTTCCAGCACATTTTGATAGTACGCAGCAGCTGTGAATACCGCCTGAGGGTCCGTTCCTTTCCCGAAATGTAAAGCGGCATCGGAATAGACTTGGTGCCTGCGCAGGGTTTGAAAAATCTGTTGCGAGTCAAAATGAGCCGACTCCAAGAAAATGCGAGTCGTGTTAAAGGACACTGCTGCCTGGCTGCCGCCCATTACTCCCGCTAACGCCAATGGTTTCTGTTGATCGGCGATGACTAAATCTTGAGCCGACAATTTCCGTTCAATTCCGTCTAATGTCATTAACATTTCACCGTCTTGTGCTCTACGCACTTCAATCTTGCCGTCCACTTTGTCGGCATCAAAGGCATGCAATGGCTGACCAAGGTCCCACAAGACAAAATTCGTCAAATCCACTGCCGGATGAATAAGTCGGAGACCAATACTTCTTAAAAGCACTTGCATCCATAGAGGAGTTACGGTATTTGGCTTAATCCGAAACTCACTGAGTCCATAAATAGGGCAATCGTGAGCATCACTCACTTCCGCCATGGGGACATGGTCGTATACGAATTGCAGAACAGGAGAATCCCATGGCAGTGATAACGCTGCGGCTAATTCGCGAGCTACAGCGCGCATATTTTGACCAAAAACCGCTAAATTTGGAGTCAGCTCCAATTCAAATATCGTGTCCTTGCCGCCCAATACGTCAAGAAGGCCGGTACCTACCTCTTGATCCCCATCCCAAATCCAAAGATCCTGAAAACCCGCCTTAAACCCGAGTTCCTCGGCAGACAACAACATTCCGGGCGAATCAATGCCGCGCATGTTCACGGTTTCCATTATCCGTCCGTCCGTTAGCTGAGTTCCCGGTGGGGCATACCAAACATGATCTCCCGGCACGCCGTTTTCGGCACCGCTCACCACGGTCGTGAATTGGTTGTTCAGACGGCGAATCGTCATGACAGACAAGCGGTCGGCATGAGGGTGTTTAACACGTTTAATAATTTCCACCAATTCTACGGGTTCGTAACATGTGCCCCAAGGCTTGCGGGAAACGACTTCCCATCCCAATTGAGTAAGTTTCTGTTCCACAATGTCCGGTGCCGGCAATTCCCGTACAAAACGCTCAAGCCAACGGTAACTCACAATCATAGCCCAGGCCTCCCCGTGTACGACCCGAATTGAGAGAGAAATTCCATATCGTTTTGATATAGCAACCGTAAATCATCAATGCCAAAGATTCTCATCGCCACTCTTTCAATTCCCATGCCAAAGGCGAATCCGCTGACCGTTTCGGGGTCATAGCCACCATTGCGCAAAACCTGAGGATGAACCATCCCGGATCCCAGAATTTCAACCCACCCTGTTCCCTTACACACCCGGCAGCCTTCTCCCCGACAGGATGCGCAGGTCACATCCATTTCCATCGAAGGTTCAGTAAATGGAAAATAAGAAGGGCGAAAGCGCGTATTAACGTCGTCCCCAAGCAATTCGTGGGCCATGGTGCTCAAGGTTCCTTTGAGATCGGCCAATGAAATACCTCGATCGATCACCAATGCTTCGACCTGAAAAAACATGGGGACGTGAGTCGCGTCATCGTCTCGTCTAAATGCCCGGCCGGGAGCCAGAATACGAACCGGTAACGTGCCGCCATATCGTTGCATGGCACGAATTTGAACCGGCGAAGTATGCGTGCGCATAACCATTCCCGGCAAATCGATAAAAAACGAATCTTGCATATCCCGTGCAGGATGATTGGCGGGAATGTTGAGAGCTTCGAAGTTATACCACTCATCCTCAATTTCGGGTCCATATTCCAATGAAAATCCCATCCGCAAGAACACGTCTTCAATTAACCGCCGAGTACGAGTAATCGGATGCAGCAATCCCGTGCCAGGCCAGATCCCTGGCAAAGTCATGTCGTAAGATTCTGCTTCAAGTTGTCGGCTTTCTTCCTGCAGTGCCATGTTCTTCTCACAACGATTAAGCAGATCTGTTGCATGCTCGCGCAAGAAGTTTAGCTCTTTACCGACAAGTCGCCGGTCGTCAAGGGATAATTTCGCCAACTCTTTCATAGCCTCGGTTATTTTTCCCCGTCGGCCCAACCAATGATGGCGAACGCTCTGCAAGTCCGTCAGGGATTGCGCACTGAGAGCTTGCCGTGTAATGTCCTCTCTCCACCCCTCAAATTTTTCGCCGTTCATGAGTCCCTCCTTGTCCACAAACAAAAATATCGTTCACCTCAAGGGCGAACGATTCGCGGTACCACCTTTATTGGCCAAAACATTTTGTCATGTTACAGCCTTCTCTGTCGCGGATAACGGGCACGAGCCGATAGCTCCTACTTCAATTTCAAAGCCTACTCCTCAGCGAATATGAACTTCCCGGCAGCTCCGGCTCGCACCTCATCCGGATTCTCTGGTCTGCCAGGAAAATGTTCACACGTTCTGGATCATCGCTTTATCACCATAAAATTTGTTAGCAATTATAGCATAACCGGAGGTACTAAAGGAATCCCCTTCTGACTTCTTACCAACATCGCATGAAATGCCAAGACCGATCCTGCCATTGCCACATTTAATGACTGGGCGGACGGAACCATAGGAATAGTAAGTGCCTCAGCGGATCCTGTCAATTCGGGAGGTAGGCCGCTACCCTCGTTGCCTAGTACCAAAGCAAAAGGCCCGGTCCAGTCGAAATCGGCGTAGTTTTCCCCTTCTGAAACAACCGTGCAGGCGAGACTAATATGCATCTTCTGCAACTCATGAATCCAATTATCACTCAAGTAGAGAATAGGAATCTTAAAAAGATTTCCCGCCGCTGCACGAATTGCTTTCGAATTATAAACATCGACCGTGCCCTTGCTCACACCGAAAAGATGCGCTCCCGCCGCCTGGGCACTCCGAATCAAAGTTCCCAGGTTCCCGGGATCCTGAATTTGGTAGGCAATGACAATAAAGGGAGGCACGCCTGAAGGCAAGATCCATTCTTTGGCGGCTTTAGGCAAGTCAACAACCGCCACGATCCCTTGGTGGGTTTCAACCGCTGACACGGTATCCAATACATTGTCTGTTACATAAACCAACCGTGTCCTCATCATCTGCAGGCGGGCCAAAACGCTGCGCCCCGCTTCCATTTGCGCGATCCGTTTGCCATATAAAACAAGATGGATGGGTATTCCCGCATCCATCACGTCTTTCAGCAAATGAAAACCTTCTACGACTGCTTGATGCTGGCGTTCCCGAAAATTCCTGCTGGCCAGCAATCGACGCACCGTGCGAATCGACTTGTTATCTACCGAGTCCAAAGGTTGCAATACAGACATTATAGCTGCTCTTTGGCCTTGTCGACCAAAACTTTGAAACTCTCCATGTCGCGAACAGCCAAATCGGCCAAGATCTTACGATCCAACCCGATTCCCGCACGGTGCAATCCGTTCATGAAACGACTATATGACAATCCATTAAGCCTCGCGGCTGCGTTAATACGGGCAATCCACAACCGACGAAAATCTCCTTTTCGCTTACGCCTATGTTGATAGGCGTACCACAATGAATGCATAACCGCTTCGTTGGCCGGGCGGAAATGGCGAGAACGCGCACCTCGGTACCCCCTAGCCAATTTGAGAATCTTCTTGTGCCGACGATGGCGACTTACCCCACGTTTGACACGTGCCATGACAAAACCCCTCCACAGTCATTATTATTCCAAAAAACTACCGTCCATGAGGCAAAAGCCGTTTGGCCCGGTGAAAATCGGCGTGCGACAGAGTAGTTCCGCTTCGAAGACGACGCCGTCTTACGGATGGTTTGTGTTCTAACAAATGGCTCTTACCGGCATGGGATCGGACAATCTTACCTCGCGCCGAAATTTTCATCCGCTTTGCTGCGCCGCGATGGGTTTTCATCTTAGGCATCACACTACACTCCTTTCTTCGGTGCTAAGATCATTATCATACTTCGGCCCTCCACCCGTGGTGCCCGTTCTATGATTCCAACATCCTTCACCAAATCCGCGAGCTTGCTAAGTGTTTCTTGACCCAATCCTGCATGAACAATCTCACGGCCCCGGAACATCATTGTGCACTTTACCTTGTCCCCGTCTGACAAGAACCGGTGGGCACTCTTGACTTTCACATCAAAATCATGATCTTCGATATTGGGACGAATCTTGAGTTCTTTAATGCTTACCACTTTTTGTTTTTTTCTTGATTCTCGTTCCTTCTTAGCCTGCTCATATTTATATTTTCCATAATCCATGAGCCGACAAACGGGTGGACGAGCCGTAGGTGACACCTCAACGAGATCGAGATGGCGCTCTTGGGCCATCGACAATGCTTCACGAAGAGACACCACTCCATGTTGTTCTCCATCGTCGCCAACAAGGCGCACCTCACGCGCTCGGATCTCATTGTTAATCCTGAGATCTTTAATAGTCTTGTTCCCTCCTTTGTTTTGGTAATGAAGTAGAATAGAATCCAAACAAAAAGGGCGGTAAAATCCGCCCAACAACAGAAACTCGTTGCATCAACCCTTTTGGTTCTTACCGGAGGGTGAGAAGCTCTTGCTTCTGCTTTGTTCGGTGTATAACATAAATATTGTAACCTGCTCAAAATATGACGTCAACTTAGCCTAAGGGCATTTCGGCCTGTTCGGCCAGTTCTTCGCAATATTCCGGCCAGGGTTTGGCGCCCATGTCCCCGTCTTCCCGACTTCTAATCGAAACGGTATGGTTTTCCAAGTCACGGCCGCCGACAATTAACATTCGAGGGATCTTGTGAATCTGAGCTTCACGAATCTTGTATTTCATGGTTTGACTCCGGCTATCCACTTCCAGTCGCAAGCCATAGCGTCTCAACCTTTTCCGAATTTCGTTGGCATAACCTATCTGTTGGTCGGTAATGGGTATCACCATAGCCTGAACCGGCGCCAACCACAGAGGGAAGGCCCCGGCGTAATGTTCAACCAAAATCCCCACAAACCGCTCCAGTGATCCCATTATGGCCCGGTGTATCATCACCGGTCGTTTTTCCTCACCGTCTTGATCCACGTAAGTTAAATCAAACTTCTCGGGAAGTTGGAAATCTAATTGAATCGTCGCCAGTTGCCATCGTCTGCCCAATGAATCAATGGCCGAAACATCCAATTTAGGCCCGTAAAATGCGCCGTCTCCCGGATTCATCTGATATTTGACACCACGTTCCCGTAAGACATGTTCCAAATCGGCTTCGGCCTTATTCCACAAAGTCAATGTTCCCATATAGTCGTCAGGACGTGTTGAGAAAACAATTTCGTAGGGCAAACCAAAAGCACGAAACACTACATCTACCAAATCTAAAACGGAAAACATCTCCTGGTCGATTTGGTCTTCTCGCACAAAGAGGTGCGCATCGTCTTGATGAAATCCTCGCACCCGAAGCAAACCGTGTAGTGTGCCGGATCGTTCGAAACGGGACAGTGGCCCATACTCCGCATAGCGAATGGGCAAGTCCCTATAAGAACGCAGAGCTCCTTTAAATAACAAGGCATGTCCTGGACAGTTCATGGGCTTGGCACCCAAGAGTTCGTCCTCGCGATCCATCAAAAACATATTCTCTCGGTAATGATCCCAATGACCTGACTGCTGCCAAAGAGCGATTCTGTAAATCCACGGGGTAGACACTTCATCATACCCCCGCTCAGTTTGTAGGCGACGGGAGAATTCCTCCAATGTACGATACAATTGATACCCTTTAGGATGCCAAAAGGTAAAGCCGGGAGCCTCTTCTCGAAAGCTGAATAAGTCGAGCTTGGGACCTAGGCGTCGATGATCGCGTTGTTTTGCCTCTTCGACCCGAATCAAATGTTGTTCCAAAGCCTCCCGATGAGGAAACGATGTACCATAGATGCGGGTCATCATCGGATTCTTCTCATCCCCGCGCCAGTACGCTCCGGACACGTTAGTAAGTTTTACGGCTTGTATCGAACCGGTACTCGGCAAATGGGGCCCTGAACACAAATCAATAAACTCACCTTGTTGATAGGCAGAAATGACCACCCCTTCGGGAATGCGCTCAATGATTTGTACCTTGAGATCCTCATGCCGTTTCCGAAATAAAGAAAGAGCCTCTTCTCGGGATAATTCAATCCGCTCAATCTCCAGGTTGTCACGGGCAATGGCCCGCATGGTGTCTTCAATACGTTTGAGATCGTCTTCTTTAAGTGGTTCAGACAACCAAATATCGTAATAAAAGCCATCGTCTAGGGCTGGGCCAGTTCCCAGTTTGGCTTCCGGCCACAACCGTTTCACGGCTTGGGCCAACAAATGAGCACTTGAATGCCGAAACACGCGCTGTCCAGCACTATCTTCAAATGTAAGCCACTTAAGTTGCCCACCGTGTGGCAACGGTCGCGTCAAGTCAATCACATCACCGTCAATCCATGCCGCGAGGGCATTTTTGGGAACTGTTCCTACAAAATCCACGGGACGGACTCCCTGCTCTTTAACCGTCACCTCACCGTTAACTTCTATTGTGAAACTACTCATGGCCATCCACCCTCTCAAAAAAAAAATACCGCCCCTCGTACAGGGGACGGAAAACTTTTCCGCGGTTCCACCACCACTTGGCAACTGACGTTGCCCGCTTTAAGCGAAATATCGGTCGCACCGCTAGCTTTCTTCTGAAGTGCTAGTCGCTCTGAGTTGGTTAAATTTCCGCGTTACCCAAGGGTCTTTCAGCCAATGAACCCCATTCTCTAAAGAGAATACGAAAATTATCTTCTCGTCATCGCGATGACTATGGAATTTTTTGCCGAACTTCTCGCGGTATTGCACCTTACGCACTTTTCATCCATATTCCACTGCGTTTTATTATACATTAGTTTTCAAGCCAAATTGCACTGTCGACAGATTTTTATCCGACTCTACCCGAAATAGCAAAGGCCGCTATTGGGAATTTCCCAATTCTTATCCGAACGAATCCTTTCAACCTTGCTCCCGTAATGTAGCTCTGCCGTCATAGTGCACTCGTCCCGGAAAAATATCTCTCAACAGCCGAGCTAACGCATCAGGAAAAACCCCCTGCAGCACTATTTGCGTCGGCGACGTCTTAACAAGATTGGCAACGATAAAATCATCATAATCCTCCCGAGAGAAAATTGGCGTATATTCACAACCGGAGTAGGTTTTATCATCATTGGTGTAAACACTCGGATTATCATAAGTGACATGCACACAAAGATGAGAGTGGTGATGCCATGCGCTATAACGGCGCAAAAATTGAATGTATTCGTCCTCTTCCCGCTTTAAAAAGTACTCATCCGCTGCCCTTCCCAACAACGCATTCAAGTCATCGGCAAATTCCTTCAATAAAAAGTCTTGCATGCCTTCGATAACCAGGATATTGTGTTCGCTCACGAAAGACAAAATCGCAACCGAAATGCGGTCCACCCTGGCACTTTTTTTGGTGCTCTTATGCAAGGCTGCCATTGCACGAGGTAATATCCAGAGCCTCGCCTCGGCCGAAAGATAGTCAAAGTTACGATGCAGCAACCGAAGCAGCCACAATTCATAATTGTTTTCAATAAACCCGGCAATGGCATGCGCCAGGGGATAAACGCATTTAGCCCTCTGGTTATCGGGGACTTCACATTGTATCCAAAACAATCCCGATTGAAAATAACGCGTGGTAATCATCCAAGGATTGACCTGCGATATCCCGGGAGTTGACAACCAACTGCCAATCATCCAACGCAATGTCCCATCCATCCCATCGTCCCGTGGTATTTGTGCTAATATTAGTATAGTCTTTGAGTGAGGATTCTATTCTCTTCAAGGGCGTCTTCAATACATAAGACATTATTCGGGTTATCCGCCGCTCGATGACTGCACAATATGGGGGAGGGGCGTATTTTGGGACCTGGTGATTCACATTCTGACGACGTCCAGAATTACTTTACGAAGTATCATGACGCCTATCGTAACAGTTCAAGTCATGCCACGGGCGCGGATCTACCTATCCTCATCGACAACTTGTTCTTGCCACCCGGAAGCAGAGTTTTAGATGCAGCCAGTGGTACGGGCCACACGGCGCTGGCGCTTGCGGCCCTGGGGCACGAGGTGGTCGGAATGGACGTGACGGAGGCAATGCTCCTAGATGCTCGTGCTCTAGCCCAAAACCGCCACTTGAAAGTTGAGTGGGTACAAGGAAACGTCGAGCATCTGCCATGGGATTCGCGTACATTTCAAGCGGTCACCTGCCGACGAGCGGCTCACCATTTCGCAGATCCTGCACAATTTATCAAAGAATCGTTTCGAATTCTGAAACAAGGCGGCAAGCTCGGTATTGCCGATATGACCGCTCCCTCTCAAGCAATTGATGCGCTCAACATCATGGAAAGATTGCGGGACCAATCCCATCAGCGAGCCATGAGCGCCAATGAATGGACTATGCTGGTTGTATCGGAGGGATTTGATATCGAGTATTTGCAGGTTTGGCCAGAATTTCTAGACCCTCACGACTGGCTTTATCCTGTGCCTTGGGACTCTACAGACGGCCAAGCTGTAATACATAAACTCTATACGGCTCCAATATCCGAGCAACTTTTGCATGAGGGACGTTTCGTTAAATACCGGATCGTATTGGCTGCAAAAAAGCCTTAACTCTATAATTCTCTAATCAAACGAAAGGTAGCCTATCACCTACAATCTCTCGTAGTCCCCAAAAGAACCATGGAATGCCACCTTGACAGGATGGAAACGAGCAAAGACTATCCAAAAGAAAACCTGAAATCCAATTCCCATTCGCTAAACCAATGCCATTCTCCGTAAGAAAAGTGCTCCGCCAGGCCGCAACACCGCATTGCAAGACACCCTCCATCTTCGAAAAAGATAGGCCTTGGACATTCTTATCAAGGAAAGACTTCCATGTCCTTGGCACTCTCAGAACCTCAGGTCGTTATACCCAACCGGGTTCACCGGCTTACGCCGTTGGATGCCCGAGGTAGAGGTGTTATGTCCCCTCGAATTTCCTCTCCTGATCCGGCAGAAAAATGTTTTGGCCAATCCTTCGCGGATCGTCTTCCGATTCGGAAAGAAATTTATCCTAACTGGGGTGCCCGTCTCTAAACTCGTCGTCTCTTCAATTTTGCGAGGGGATGATAGGTTAGAAGGTGCCGCCGAAAGATGTGCGCCGCGTAACTCAGGGCCCACCATAGTACGGCAAGTTGGAGTAAGACATCCAGAAGAATTTGCCACCAAGGCAATCCCCCTGACTGTAACATGGCAAATGCCATAATGGGAGCCAAAAATGGAACGAATGCCGTGACATGCAAGATCGTTGCTAAGATCCCGACGGGTTGGGTGCTGGCAAGGATCGATCCCATGTAGCCCACCATGACGATAAGAGTGACGGGCATCGTGGCTTGGTTCATCTCCGCTGTGCGCGAAGCCCGGGAAGCCATAGCGGCAAAAAGGGTAGCATATTGTCCGTAGCCAATCACCGCCCAGAGTGTGAATAAGCCCATGTCTCCCATCGGCAGTGCGTATAACTGGGCATGATGTCCATGTATAAGGTAGCTGAGCACTCCTGCCAACCCCCATATCAGCAATTGCAAGAAGGTCAAACCACCAAATCCCAGAATCTTTCCTGCTAAGAGGGCGTTGGGATTGATGTGAGCCAGAATCATTTCCGCATGACGGGTTTCTTTCTCTTCCACCACTGACAAACCGATAAATACGCCGTACATCATGACCAGCAAAAAAAGAACGAGTCCGAGCGCATAAATTGATGCCGAACGCACGATGGAAGCTGTTGAGGGAGCCATCGCCACCACAACCACTGCAGAGTGGGTCTAACTGATCCCCAGTTTTTGGTAATTGCGATGATTCAACGGTTGTGGGGTCAGAGTTTTTTGCGTTCACCAGCGGCTACGATCGTGGCAGTTGGCCACGCTGCAGAGGGCCCCGCCCCGGGACGGGGCGGGTAAACCGATCCCCATCCAGGCCATACCCGAGATGCGCCGGAGAATCAAAAAATCGCATCCATTCGGCCAGTCATTGATGAGGTTTGTCGGAAACGAAGAAAGGAAACGGCTAGGTGGCGACCAGATCTTCTCTGGCGATGCGGTTAACCGACGGAATACGGTGGCGAAAATCCGTTTGAGCGCGCCATAAGGTGCGCCATACCACATCACCCACCTGGAGTCCCCCATGGCCCAAGCGCCACAAGGTATGGGTCCGGTGATCCCGGACGGTATTGGCGCGCCAATCCTGATCTTTTCCGGCGCGTTCCATCGCCCATCCGCCCACATTGAGCCAGTAATAGGTCCAAGCGAAGATCAACAGCATCCGATCCCAACGTGCGGGAGTGCCTCATTGGACTCCGTCGAGCTGAAACCCCTCGTACACATCATTTTTTTGATCGCGGAAGCATCCTTCGGTGGTAAACCGCTGGCCGTAGGCTGCGGTAATGAAACGAGCTGGCCAGGTCGCTTTCCGCAATCCCGCCGATACCACTAAAAACCAGGGGTCGGAATAGCCCGCTTCGGCCCCGATCACCATCCGGCAGGGATACGCCTGATCGCCATAGGATTTGCCATACCGAACCGATAAATCGCGTAACACCGGCTGCGTTGCCAGGGCTCGCAGCGGCACCCAGACGCCGGGGTGAATTTCCACAGGGGTTGTGCCTTTGCTCCGAATAATCCAATCCCCGTGCAACCCATCTAATAGATCAAAGAGATCCCGGGTGCCAAATCCCCGATCCGCTAAGAGAATCGGATGACACGAGCGAGGCCACAGCCTCGCGACCCGTTTGAGCAGGTCCCCTTCCATCTCACGCATCCGGCCCTGCCGCTGATCTTTCCGCACCGTCACCCAAGCCAAAGGGAGAGCGCGACCATGCGTGCGCCAATTTAATGAGAGAATTTGGTGCACGTCATCTTTCGGATCGGTCCCATCTCACGTGATCAGAGCTTCCCGGGTATCCCCCAGGATATAGCGAATCAGGTCGCCCTGAGCGATCTCCATGTCCAAACCGGCATTGCCCACAAAGCGATCCACGCGCTTAATCGCGTATTTCGCCTTCTTATCAGGATCGTGGTAGGCTATCGCTAATCGGTGTCCAATTTTGGCAATCCCTAACAAGGGATTCGACGACGAGAGCAACGCCCAGACCATAGTGGCCAAGGTCGTGCGTTGAGAACGCCGTAACTGTCCGTGCGTGTGAAAAAAACTGGTGATAGACTCTAATCGAACCATCGAGATCCTCCTCGTGATGAAAATATTTTGCAGCTATCTCTTCGACAGCGGATCCCGATTTTCCTTTGCATCCCGATACTTTTTTCATCTAGACAATTCAGTCTATTCGGACAATAAAAACTGGGGATAAGTTAGGAGTGGGCCTCCACCTGCAAAACCTTATGGAGAATTTGCGGTTGGAGATGACGAAAGAGAGCGAATCGGTCGATGCCGGCAATAAGCGCCCCAGTGCCCGTCCCAGGGGATCCATAGTAATAAACCCGTGCCCCTCGCTTGGTTAAAAATCCTTGGAGATGTCCTGATTTCACAAGATGAGCGGCTTTACTAAATGTCGGTTCGATTTTCACCCGCAAAGGCCTATGGTGAGGAATTTGTCGATACACTGTTTGGAGTTGAGGCGCCGAAATTCCTATGCTCCCGACCGTGACTGTAGGATGAGATAATTTATGTATCACACTGGGGCCGATAAATAGGGCCACCATGAACACAACACCTAATAGGGTGGCCACCCAATACCCTGGCTTGATCGCACGTTCAGCAAATTCTCGGCGCGCAACAATTTGAGTTTTTCGCCAATCCATTAGGGCACCTCTTCACCCGACGCGCCGTTCCGGGCAACCAATCGGCGAAATACCTCCGATAGATCACTTTGCGGTCCGACGTGCTGAATTTCCGAACCGTTCGCCACTAGTTGTGCCGTTAAAGACCCTAAGTCCTCAGCTGGAACGGTAAATCGCCGGTCTGGGGTGGTGACGATATAAGTGCTAGGTTGTTGCGGACGGCAATAGGGGTGAAAGTGATTTTGTGCCAAAATATATGTCTTGTCTGCGAGTGTTTCCAAATCGTCAATTCTGTGAGTTGACAATAGTACGCTCACGCCTTGATGGCGGGTCTCTGTGAGGACTTCCGTCAAGAGTTCTTGATTTAAAGCATCAAGTCCAGAAAATGGCTCGTCCCATAGCAGAAGATCGGGCTTTCCTATGAGTGTAGCGGCCAACTGCACTTTCTGCTGATTACCCTTGGATAAGGTGTCAATGCGAGACTGCACATATGACTCCAGTTCAAAGCGAGTAATCCAGTCGGCTACACGGCTCTTCGCAACGCTTCCCTGCATTCCATCAAGAGCTGCCATGAAACTCAAATAGCGCGAAACCGTCATTTTCCGATAGAGTCCCCGCTCTTCGGGAAGATATCCTAAATGGGAAAACTGTCGCCTAATGGTTCCGCTGGTGGGCCTGAGAATGTCGGCAATCAGACGCATCGTCGTTGTCTTTCCGGTTCCATTAAGCCCCAAAAGCCCTACCACGGATCCGGCCGGTAACGACAAATTCGCGCCTATTAACACCGGACGCGAGTCATATCCAAAACTTACATCTTCCAGTTGAACCACCATAGTAGGCGTCCTCCTTGACCCTGAGCTATGATGAAGTCAATTATAGAGGAGTCCCAATGGGCATGCAACATTGGCTTTCTAATATTGATGCGCTCGCATCGACCCTCATTTCCGTGTGGCATGATGCGAGTCCTCCCCAGAGTCTGACGCGCTATCTTAACGCAACTGTCATGCCATTTTAACTTCTTGGTCCTTTCGCCCATGATGCATTGGCGTAAATTTGCGATACATACATCAATAGATAGCTCATGGTGAAAAAATACCAAAAAATAGCCTGGGGGCGTCAATAATGGTATCATATGTGGTGCTTGGAGCATACTGTGTGGAGACTCGGCAATGAGTCAAAATGATACATACATCCCCGGATAACTCAGGGAGGGTTCTCCAAGTGGAGGGAACGTGATACAATTAAGGTAAATTAAGGTTCCAGGTGGGAGGCGGCACGGATGACCTTGTTAGAATGGCAAGATCAATTTGCG
>JAKACM010000172.1 GCA_021821465.1 Bacillota bacterium | reverse complement strand
GCTCCTTCGTAACCGAGCACGCATATGGCCAAATCCGCGGCTTGGAGCATTTGGGTGTCGTTGGCGCCGTTTCCCACCGCGATGACATGCTCAAGGTTGTTGACATATCGCATTTTGTCTTCGCTGACATGTATGAGCACCGGTGCAATGCCCGTAATCCGACGAATGGCATCAACGTGTCCATGGGTCGCCGCCGTCAGGATATGAATTTGCACCTGCCGGGCGAGATCTTGCAAGCTTACGGCCATTGTCTCACTGATGCGTCCGTCGGTAGCCAGTGTTCCATTCAAATCAAACACCACGTGTTCGTAATTCTTCAGTCCAAGGCCCGGAACATCTACCGATATTGTCACAAGGAACTGCCCCTTTAATTCGGAATAGGTACGATTTTATTCTCTCTGACTCAACAAATCTTGACAATAGAAAAATATAGAATAGCCAGGTATCTCCGGTCCTTCACGGACTGCGACGAATAGGTTTTTTGAACTCTGGCAAATCCCTTCGGACCTATGTCATAAGCAATTGTCCAAGAGTGGTGGAAAAGAGTTGTCTAGACCATTTGAACACCAGGATTCCACCTCGAGACCCGAGATGCGGCTATTTGGCCATGTGCCGGAAGAGCCGGTGGTCATTTAAATCGTATGAGAGCCTGGATTGAGTGAAAAACTGAGAAATCTCTTGGAAAGGATTCGGCAGAATAGGACGTGTTGGTGGCCTATGTCTAAGGGTTGTAGGGCCTTAAAGTTTGTGTTGACCTGCTGTGGTTAATAGGGGAAAATAATCCTGTTGTGCGGTCATGGTGTTGACTGTGGCAAAAAGCCAAATAGCGGTGAGCGGCCGATAATAACACCTCGTAGTCATGTATTCTGGAATACATGGACCTAGGGGGTGTTTTCCTTTTATTCTTTAAAAGAGAATTGAACAAGGTGTAAGGCTCTGATCCGATGAGTTCGTCAATAATGGTCAGAGAAAAATCCGGTTGGGATAATTGAAGAAGATATCTGACAAGGGAGATGCTCATCTTGTTGGCCCAAGGGCGTCGGATTCGAGAACACTTTTCGATGAGGAGGAACAAATTATGAACCCGGACAACCGTTCCCATGCAGGCTCCAAATCTTGGCGAAGCCAAAATGTCTGGGGGTTTTCTTTAGGGTCACTTTTTTCGGATATGGGCCATGAATTGGTCACCACCGTTCTTCCGGCATTTTTATTGACTATTGGCGCTCCGGTTTTTGCCTTGGCGGTAATCGAGGGAGTGTCAAACTTTAGCCAGTCCCTGGCTTCGTTGTGGGGAGGGAAATGGGCCGATAGGAGAAAAACGAGAGAGCGCATAATCTTTGCCGGCTATGTCATGACCGGGATTAAAGCATTGATCGCCATCGTGGGTTATTGGCCCTGGATCGTGGTTTTGCGCACAGTCGCTTGGATCGGGCGAGGTGCCAGGGGACCTATTCGCGATACGATGATTGCCGATGAAATTGCTCCTGAGAATCGTGGCAAGGCTTACGGGTTTCGTGAAACCTTTGATACGGCAGGGGCTATCATCGGTCCTTTGGCCGCGACTCTCTTAATCACGGTGATTTCCCCCCGGACCCTCATTGCCTTAAGTGCCATTCCCGCTTTGATCACCGTTGCCGTCATCGGCGGTATGGTGCGAGAAATCCCGAGAACACCTTTGCAACAGAGCCCTTTGTCGGACATTAAACCTAAGAGGACGGAAGGATCAGAGACGTACCGTGTGTTTCGCATGGGTGTGGTGGTGTTCTGGCTTGGGGTTATCTCCCCGACTTTTTTCATTATGCGGGTGCTACTAACCCATCCTCACGGATTGCCTGTTTCCGTTGAAGCCTTCGCCTTTGGACTATATACACTGTACAATATATTTTATGCGGCATCCGCTTACCCAGCGGGGATCTTATCCGACCAGGGACGCTCCAAAGGCATCACGCTCAGCGGGTACGGCCTATGGACTCTAAGCTTGGTGGGATTCGCCTTTTTGCCCGGTCTTCCCACCTGGCTGTGGCCTCTCTTGTTCATTCTTGCGGGTCTCGCGACGGGCTTCATTGAGACCGGGCAAAAGACGATGGCCGTACGACTATTGACCCCGGTAGAGCGGGGCAGATCTTTAGGTCAACTGGCAGGGACCAAAGGTCTTAGCCAGTTGGTCGGGACAATATTAATGGGCGGTCTATGGGGCCTACATCGTCCATTTTTGGGGTTTTTGTTCTTAGCCTTGGCGGCTTTCATCGGTTGGGCAATCATTTTGTCGATTCCCCGTATTTCAAAGGCGGTCTCGTGACAGAAGGCCTGAGCTCATCTGGCCGATAAGCCTTGGGATGGGACCAGGAGCCTTTTCCATGGACAGCGGTGAACCCCAAGAAGATGGCGAAATAGGCTGTCAATCCTGAAAGGTAATTAAATCATAGGGCCAGACAAGACGAAGAATAGATCCGAAATGATTTTCAAGGATCGCGCCGGGATTAGTATGTCCACTGGCATCCATCCCACTCAGCCACAAAGGCAAACTCCAAATGCCAAATACGTCATAATGCATATGCTGTAACCATTGATTAATTTGTTCGAGGTAGCGGTTTACTCCCTCATCATTCATTAGGGCCGTGCCGTCGGACCAGGGGTGAACTAATTGATGCAGCCATTGGGCTTGGATAAGGCCCAAATGAGATTCGGGGTCGTAAATCCATTGCGGAACAAAAGGTTCGACCCCACTGATGAAGAGAAGAAATGAGCCAATGTCATAAGAGTTATCCCGGTCAGGGGAATCGGAAGCAAAGCGCAAAAGCCGTGCACTACGGGAGGATTTTTCCGCCACTAATTCGATTACTTTTTTCAGATCGGGTGATTCCGGCTCAAAAATTTCGGCAATGATCCCATCGGAGTGTTCCAAGGCTTGGATTAAACGCACAGTCAAGGCGGATTGTTCCAGCAACTGTGCGTAAGTTATTTGTATCAACGAAAAGAGGTCCTCGTTCAGTTCCATACTTCCCCCTAGGGGAGGAGCCCATGAAACCTTGAGAATATGACAGGGGGTGCGCGGCAGAGCCAATAGCGCAGGCAGGTAAGTCCATGCGGGGGCTTCTATGGGACGGGAGAGGATATCGGTCAAAGGCCGTGAATTGATGTTTCCCATGCGCATATCCGGGGCTAGGATGGAAGGATGAACAATACCTTCACCCGTGACAACAGGGCTCTGGCCCAGTTCAAATGTGCATAATTCACCCTGGTGACGATGGCAGAGAATTGTTTCATGGGTCGCGTCTTTCATGGCCTTCCAATAAGTGCCGGGATGAATTTGGCACTCGTGTTGGCTGGCCGCAACCGTCAGTGTCTGGCTATTCTGGGGCAATCGGGAGGGGGAATCCAATAAAATGGTCAGCGGGTGAGATTGAAATAGAGCCCAACGATTCTCCGCAAGACTTGAACCGGTCCATTCCATCACAATGTCCAGCGGAGATTCGCCGAGCCCTGGGCTCACCGCATAATCTAAAACTGTATTCAAATCTTTGTGCTGTGGGCATGTATTGTCTACACGTATCCATAAAAGTGCGTGATCAACGCGTCGCAACTCGGAAATAATATGGAAAGCTTGGTCGATCTGCCAAGGCGCGTTATCATTCTTGATGGTTAAATCCCATATCAAAGTCGGTTTGACAGGCATGACGCCACCTCTTGGGATCTTACCCATGTGCTAAATCTTATGAAATGGACGCCTGGGCTTGAGCAATATAGGTATTGGGACATCCGGGATCTTCGGCCAGATAATTACCGGTAACGGCGTAGGCTCGCGCCCTGGATCCTCCGCATATGGTGCTGAAGGCACATTCTCCACATCGTCCTTCCAGTTTGTCCGGATTGCGTAAATCGCAAAACAACGGAGAATTCTTGTAAATGTCGCTAAAGAGCTGACGCTTAACATTACCGGCGGAAACCGGCAAATATCCTGACGGATAGACATCACCGTAATGACTGATAAAGGCAAATCCCTGTGCTTCTCGGATGGTGGGACCTTGGCTTAAGGGCCTGGCCATAATGCGGGAAAACTGAGGAGCTCCGACGGCGGTGACACGAAACGCAACGTGTTTGGAGTATTCTTTGAGCCATTCCAAAGCCGACTCGATACTCCGAGCATCTAAACTGTCCGCCAGACGCGCACGTCCGGTCGGGATAACAAAAAATACTTCCCAACTCCGGGCTTTGAGAATTTGCACCAGTCTTCCCATTTTGGGCAAGTCGTCTTTGGTCATGGGCGAGACCGATGAGTTGATTTGCAACGCCATTCCTTCATTGACTACAGCTTCCGCGATTTCCACACTGCGGGCAAAAGTGCCTAAAACTCCACGGAAACGATCGTGTACGGCCTGAGTGGCCCCATCAAGGCTGATCGAGACGGATTGGACTCCGAGTGCCTTCCAAGATTTGACGATTTGTGGGGTCAATGACGGCGTTACACTGGGTGCCACGGCTGTGTGAATTTTTCGGCTCACCGCGGCCTTAATGATGTCGGGAAGATCATCTCGCTCCAAAGGATCTCCGCCGGTAAAAATAACCATAGGCTTGGGACGCATACTGGCAATGTCGTCCAAGACAGTTTGTATTTGGGTTAAAGTCAGTTCTCTGAAATCTCTTCGGGGGATGGCGCGGGCCCTACAGTGTCGGCAATGCAGTTGACAGGCCCGTGTCAGTTCCCAAGTCACGATATGTGGTGCCTCATTAAAATCCATGATGTGTCCCTCCCCGACAGTCTATGGTCATTATAGAATCTAAAGGAGGGTAGTCTGTTAGGACCATTAGGATCTTATCAAGGTGACCAAATGGTCCTAATTGATTTATTCAAACTGGTCAAGGATCTGATCCCAGAGTTCTTGGCTAATGGGACCGACTTGTTCGGTCAAAGGAATCGAAGAGAATCCTGTGATCAGTTCTTCGTACGGCCTGGAGGACTTTTGAAAAATTAGCCCTGTGACCAATTCATCGCTTTCCTCTAAACGAGAGAGAGCCTGGGCGCGAGAAGACGGCTTGTAACTTGGGTCCTGATCCAGGTTCACTAAAGTTTTTTTATACCACTCGTAAGTATTAACACGATTATAGGTGACACAAGGTGAGATGACGTTAATCAGGGCAAATCCCGGATGAGTAATCCCCTCGACAATCAGTCGGGTCAGTTGTGGTTGCCAACCCGAAAATCCTTGGGCAACAAATGTCGCTCCTCCTGCCACCGCCAGCATCAGAGGATGAACCGGCTCATCAATGCTGCCATCCGGAGAGGTTTTGGTATGAAATCCTGTTTCTGAGGTGGGAGAGGTTTGGCCCTTGGTGAGGCCATAGACGTGGTTGTCCATGACGAGATATGTCATGTTGACATTATGCCTTAACGCGTGCATGAAATGCCCCATGCCGATGGCATAGGCATCGCCGTCTCCTCCCACGGCCAGAACGGTCAGAGTGCGATTGGCGAGCTTAATTCCCATTGCCGCGGGCAATGTGCGGCCATGAGTCACGTGCAAGTTGTAGGAATTGATATAGTTGCCGATTTTTCCGGAACAGCCGATTCCCGCGATGATGGCTGTGGTCGAGGGCGAAGCTTTCACTTCCACTAATGCTTTTTCCAAAGCCGCGAGGACGCCAAAATCACCACATCCAGGACACCACCACGATTTTTCCGTCGTCTTAAAATCACTGAGCGTTGCCATTAGTGTTTCACCTCCAACTGGGCTAAAAGATTTTGGGTTTGACTGGCGATTTCTTCCGGAAAGAAAGGAACCCCATCATATTTAGTCAAGGAACGGTAACGTGAATCGTAAATTTCGGACATTTTAAGTAATTGGGCAATTTCACCGGTGGCATTTTGCTCTACGACTACAATGTGGTGAACTTCCCGAAGCAGTTCTTGGCAGGGCAAACTCGGGAAGGGTGAGAGAGTTCTCAGCCAAACAACCATCGTGGCAATTCCCGCTTCTTCCAAGAGCAAACGAGCCTCTTTATTGATACCCACCGTTGAGCCGATGCCCAAGAGCGCGACCGCGGCATTTTTGGGACCTTCATAGCGGATCGGAGGGCGAAGTTGGTGAATCCCTAAAATTTTCTTGAGGCGTTTGTCCATCATCCGTGTGCGATTTAACGGATCTTCCGACACCTTTCCTCCCGATCCATGTTCCACACCGGTGGCCAGAAATTGTCCGTCGGATGTGCCCGGCAACGTTCTTGGAGAAATTCCGTCTGGAGTAAAGGCATAGCGTTGAAAAGATTCCCCGAGCTCCGAAGAAGAATATACTTGTCCGCGGTCAATGGGAATATGAGGACCATCGATGACATGGCGTTCGACACTTGCTTGCCATAAAGCCAAGGACAGGTCTGTGGCGATAATGACCGGGGTCTGAAAATGCTCGGCCAAGTTAAAAGCTTCATAGGTGTCTTCAAAGGTTTCTTCGACACTACAGGGGGTGATGACGATGCGGGGAGCTTCTCCGTGACCTCCGTAAATCAAAGCGAGAAGATCGGATTGTTCGGTTTTCGTGGGCATTCCCGTACTGGGGCCGGCACGCTGGGTGTCTATGATGACAACCGGGGTTTCGGTTACGGATGCAAGCCCTATCGCTTCTTGCATCAGAGAAAGACCAGGCCCGGAAGTGGCGGTCATGGCCCGTGCGCCGGCATAGCCTGCGCCGATAGCACAGGTAATTGAGGCGAGTTCGTCTTCCGTTTGCACAACGACTCCCCCTACCATCGGAAAATATTTACTTAAAGATTCCATAATGTCGGTGGCGGGGGTAATGGGATATCCGGACATGATACGACAGCCTGCGGCGAGAGCTCCCAGACAGCTCGCATCATTGCCGGTCATGACCAAGCGATCTCCCAAAGTCGGGGATCCCAAGGAAGGCAGGCGGGGCAAGCGGCTGCTTTCTTGAATCATGGCGTCGTATCCGGCACGTAATGCCCTGCGGTTGCCTTCAATGATACTTTGGGCTTTGGACCGAAAACGTTTGTCGACGTACTGGGCCATGATCTCCAAAGGGAGTCCCAATAATGCCGCCGAAGCTCCGGCCGCGATCATGTTGCGCATGAGAAGAGAACCCATGTCCTTGGCCATTTTACTCAAGGCTAAGGAAA
>JAKACM010000171.1 GCA_021821465.1 Bacillota bacterium | reverse complement strand
TCATCGATTGCTTGGCTGACACCCATGGGTGCCATCACGCAAAGCTCAACACCTTGTTGACACTTAATTTCCAAGTCTTTAAATCGGCAACCTAAATCATCAATTGTTAGCCATGAGGAGTATAGCACTCCTGCCGTTGTGATGCTCACTCAGGAGGAGGTCAACAACCGCAACATCAAACGGAGCATTTCGTCGCGGCTTGCGTTACCCAACACGGAGAAAAATGAACGGTCCACCTCTTCGACTGCCCTTACTGCTCGCATTGCCAAATCTATCCCTTCTGGGGTCGCGGTGATAATATTTGCCCTGGAATCGGTTGGATGGGGTGTACGGTCAACAAGTCCGCGCTTCTGCAGGCTTCTAAGCACCTGTGAAGCGACGTTCACATCCACTTTGGTGTGCTGTGCCAGTTGGACCTGGCTCACCCCAGAACTCCCCCCTTTTTGATATAGCCAATGGCAGGAAAAGAGTAATACAAATTGCGTATGTGTCAGCCTGAACGGCTCCAAGGCTTGACGAATTTGTCTTTGCCATACCGTCGTCACCTGCCAAAGCAAAAATCCCGGACTGTCTGCCGCCTCATTAAATGCTGAACTCATATTTTCCTCCTCGCATAACCCTCAGAGAAAATTGCGCACAATCTCAGGATAAAGACCGCATACCTTCACGTGAAATCGCATTCAGGTAAAAATCGAAGGTCACGGGCAGAATAGATAACGGACATTAGGGCAAAACAATTCAAACAATAAGGAAACGCATTTACTGATGTCATCCTTATCCGTCCGCTCAAAGGTGGAGATCTCAAGCGAGTGCTCTGACTTACCAATAGTTCGCAACGAATAACATCAACAACCATTCCCCGCGATCATCTGGCGAAATGCTGCTTATAGACCAAGGCACATCTCTTTTCAACACCGAAACGGGCACAAGAGGCGCGCCCCCACATTTTTTGTCTATTTGCTCAGGATAAAGGTTTCTTGTCCTGTTCCAGGGCCAATGCCGCCAACCGCTCCATGGTTCTGGGAATCCCTTGCGATACTTCGGTGATAAATTGCGGTCCGAACTTTTCAGCATTCGAACCCGTAACAGTGACGGCATGCGTGATGCGCGTACCATCCAAGGTCTTTTGCAGTCGGTGGGTGAAAAGCACTGCAATACCTGCAGCAGGGATATCGGTGACATCCGAAAATCCGTGCAGGGGCTCGACCTCTGTGAGTTGAAAAGACATCTTATCTTGCCCCTTAGGTTGCAGCACGCCCAGAGTACCCGCGGCAAACGGGCCGTCTAACGTCACATACTCAATCCCTTCGTCCCACGTCGTCCACGACGTGATATCCCTGTAAAGTTCCCAAATGGTTTCCGCCTTGGCCTTCGTGGTGATGGAGTGTGCGAATTGGCACAAATCAATGACCCCCTTATTGGTATGTATACATATTATACGTGTACATATTATATTGTCAAGGACTCATAGCTATCCCTGTAGCGACTTCATGCCATTTATGATCGACACTTAGAGGACGTAAACACGTGCACCAAATCGACGCCTAATTTTTGGGAGACGATGTAGCGAACGGGAAAAGTCATGGACTTTCGGGAGCGGGTGATTCGTGATCACAATGGCAGTGATGCTGTAGTGTGACAGCATTCCAAGGGATCGTTTCTTCCCTGACCAATCCCTGGGGATTGCCCGTCTCCAGTTTCAAAAGATCATTCCAAGCTCCAGAAACACAGGAATTGTAAGAAGGCTTCATTGGTGAATGGCGATTCCATGAACACTCTCATCGCCCAAAGCGCGCGAACTCTTCACTTTGCATCGGCCCAAAACCTACAAACCCTGAGCAAAAGGTCTGGTCTTCCCTTTACTCCTGTTACGGCACAAGATTTAAACGATAGAGACTCCAGGCTGCGGAAGGGCCGTTATCATCCTTAGAAAATGTGTCCATGACAATCAGATAATCTCGGGCCCGAGTCAATGCGACATAATACAAACGTTCCGATTCTGCTTGTGCTTTCATGCGATCCTCGCAAGTCAGATCATCCCACAATCGGCTGCGCAGGTTTCCTTGGGCTAGGGCAATGCGCCCGGATTCGATCCGCATTCCGGAATGCTTGCCGACAGAACCCACATTCCAGTTGGCCACGACCACTAAAGGCCATTCCAATCCCTTGCTTTTATGCACCGTCACCACATGAACCGCATCTTGGTCCTGGGGCAAAGGGCCTTCTTCCTCCTGTTCTTGGTTATAGACCTTGCCTTCGAGCCATCGGCAAAATTCATCGTTTCCCCACTCATCACCCAAATCCCGGCATAAATCCGCCATCTTGGCTAAATTGGACAGATTGGCCACATCCCCCCGTTCTGCCAATACCGACGGAAGAGCACTCCAGTCGTATAACTCCCAAAAAAAATCCTCTGCCCGCCATACCCACCATTTGCGGTGCCATTCTTCCAGCTTGTCCCGAACTTGAATAAGCTTGTTCCAGCCTTTGTCCTCAGTTCTCAAAAGATAATTCCACGTTCCTCCCAAAGACTTATGTCTGGCAAGATCCTCATGAGAGAAACCCACCCAAGGTGACAAAAGCCAGCCTACGGTGTTAGAAATCTGAGAGGGGTTGCGCAATGCGGAAAAAAATTGCTGAAAGCCCCGGATCACATCGCGTTCAAAAAATCTGATGCCCCCTTCCGGGGCCACCGCAATCCCCCCTTTTTCAAGCATTTGTTGATAGATATAAAGTCCGCTGCGGGCCGGAACAACCAAGGCGACATCGCCCAATCGGACCAAACGGGTGTCTTGGCCATCCCTGATTCGAATAGGATGGTCTATAACCATTTTTTTGAGCAATCGGACGATCTGTCTGGCCTCAAAGGTTCGTCGCCCATAGATGTTGTCTTCCATCAACCCTCCTTTGACAATCAGGCGGGATTCCCCCGGAGCCGAAAAAAAGGGGGTGAGCGGGGTATAAGGAGCCACATATGGTGTGGAGGGGTCAAAAGAGGGGGGCCAATGCCGTTGAAAAAGCTGATTCACCGGATCCAAAATCTCGCGGGGGGTGCGAAAATTTTGTACAATCGAAAGTGTCAAGCCGCCTTCTTGGGCGATTTTCTGACGCATGAATTGATATATCGTGACATTCGCTCCGCGAAAGCGGTATATCGACTGCTTGGGATCACCCACGACAAACAACCGTCCTTGCGGAATCACAGCGGTACGCCAGTCTCGTCCTCGACTGTTTGTCAACATGCGCACAATAATTTCGGCCTGCAATTCATCGGTGTCTTGAAACTCATCCACCATAATAAGGTCATAGGAGTTGACAGAGTCATGGTTGCGAAGAAAATCTCGAGTCTCCCAAAGCAAATCGTCAAAGGTCAATGAAGCGCGCCGCCATCTTTGTTCTTTCCAATAGGGTAAAAATCTGTCCACGATCAATCCCAAAATCTCTTGCAACATATAATCTGCCAGCCCGACTTTAAATTGATCCACTTGCTCTTTCAAGAGATTGATAAATACCTTCTGCTCCGTGAGTCGGTCTTTGGCGCTCCAGTTTTTCTTATTCCCTTTCGCTGAAGGAAGATGCCACGTACCCAAGGATTTCACCCGTTGCTGAGAATCCAGTAGGTTCAGGTTGCGAAGATAGCGTGCAATCTCCCGGATTTGGATCAATCCTTGGTCTGTTGCCCGGGCATAACGTGAGGCTATGTCAGCCAATTCATCGGCGGAACTCACAAATGCATCGATGAATGTCACGTCGGGTCTGGGAGCTTGGTATGTCGGCACATCGGGACAAGTGCTGAGGAATTGAGCCATTTCCCGAAACCGTTCAAATGATACGCCATAGTTCAAAAGCTCTTCAATCCGCTTCGCTGAAATACTATCCGTGTCAATCCATTGATAAAAACTTTCATCGAATAATTTTTCGCTTTGATAAGTGTCCATGACCCGAAAGCCGAGAGGGACCGGAGCATGATGACTAAGAGCTTCCAGGATCCGAAGAGAAAAACCGTGAATGGTCGTAATGCTGGCCCCGGGAAGCTGATGTAAAGCCGATAGCGCCCGCGTTTTGGAGTGCCGGTCTATGCCTGGTGTCGCGGCCACCTCTTCCAATCGGTCACGCACGCGAATTTTGATTTCTTCGGCGGCATTTTCCAAAAAAGTAATTAAAGCCATGCGTTCTAAACTGACTCCCTGTTCGACGATGGCCTCAACAGTCCGCTCAACCAAAAGGGTGGTCTTGCCGGTTCCCGCTCCGGCCTCAACCAAAATGTTATGGGTAAAATCGTGGACAATTTGACTTCTGACGTCCTGATCTGCAATATCCATCTTCCGATCACGGCTTTTTTCCGGCTTGCGCCAAAAAGTAAACCTTCCTCCTTTTTTCTCTTTTTTTGATGTTTTGTAAAGATGCTGTTGAATTAACCCGTCCAGTTCCAACAAGCTCGATTCGTCCCAGGCATGGGGATTGAAATGACCTCTCTTTACGTCTCGTCATCCCATAAACGCCAATATTCCAAATCAGGAGCGTTTTTGCGCCGCCTGATGGTTTTGATCTCTTGTGGGCATAAAAGTGTAAACGGACAAATACGGCAAGGATCTTGATCTTGCCGAGGCAAAGGCAAGAAATCTCCTTCACGGATGCGCCGGGCCATTCCCGTCACGAGTTTTTGAAAGGAGCCGGGGACAATTTCCTCCGGATTTAAATCGCGGGTCAGAAATTGATTGCCGGCGGTGATCCCCTGAATCTTGGCTCTGAAGGACTTTCCCGGAAATTGTGCTTTGACAAACTCATAATACAGAGGCAGCTGCAGGTTATCTGCTGTCAGCTGATTGGGGTTTTTCACCGTTCCCGTTTTGTAATCCATGATAGTGACAGTGCCGTTTTCGGACTGATCCAGCCGATCCATTCGTCCCCTAAAAGACCAGAATCCGAAATCCGTGGTCACTTCGCCATGTACCGGATATTCCGTGACGGTTCTGACCCCTTCTTCCGGTCGGATAAGGGGCCATGCCTGCAATAAATCTCGCAGCATGTCCTCTTTGTGGTGATGGACAAGAGCCTTTAGTGCCGTGTGCGAAGGAGGAAAACGGCGGACAACGCGATCAATCAGGTCGCGCATTTCTTGGGTTGTCAAATCCTTTTCCCATTGAACAGCCTCTTCCAGCACTTTGTGCATCCACTGTCCTTTCTCCCCCGGGGAAATGCCCCCCTCGGGGTCCCTTACGACAGGGGCAATGCCTAGAATATATTCGTAGAAATAGGTCAAAGGACAAGTGCCAAAGCGCTCCAGCTGTGTGGCGGTAAAACCGGAGGGCCATAATATTTCGCCAAACTCAGGGCCGATCACTCCTTGGTAGGCGTCCAAAATCTCTTCATCGTAATGACTCTGATAATGGCTAATAATGTGCTCTCTATTAGTTCCGGGCACGTCGGGATACAATAATTCCGGCCCCTGTTGGCGGATCATCCCATCATGTTCTCCCACATACCACATCCAGGTCTCGTCTTCGGCCGCCACCATCCAAGAAATTTCTTGGTTCGCGGATTCTTTCAGCAAATGCAAGAGATGAAGATCTTGCTGACGAAGGTGGTCGGGTCCGGGAAGGTGATACAATTCAGCCAATTCGGGAATCCACAACGACCGGGCGGAAATCTGGCGGGGAAAAATTCCCTCCTTCAAGGCAGCGACAATGATGACCTCGGCACCGAGTCCGCGGGCATTAACCCCTTGAGCCCAAGCTATGTTTCCTTTAATCGTATAAGGAGTCGTAAAAGGCAAGAGGGCCAGCAGATCGTGAACCAGGTCGGGGTCTGGCACAATATTCCACCTATCATAAATACCCCACTGCGAACAGGCTCTTAAAGAGCTTGTCAACTCTTCCCGGTCATGAAACGCTGCCGCATCCCCAATAAGCTCATTCACATCTTGCCACGTGCGAATGCGGCGGAAACGTTCACTCCACTTGGTGAGAAATTCGAGTGCCTGCCCTCTGTCGTGCCGATCCTTTATCGCTTCCAGCCACAGAAGCAAGTCGGTTTGATCTTTTTCTGCGAGGGCCAGGCGCCAAAAAGCCTGCCACAAATTTTTTGCCGCATACAAAACCGGATGAGGTTGGGCTAAATGCACTCCTCGCCTCTTGGCCAGTCGGACCAAAGGAGTCCCATTGATGCCATTGAGGGCCAATAACACATCTTGATCTTGATGGGCCTTGATTTCTTCAATAACGGTTTGAAGCATCAAAGTCCCGGAACGGACCTTAACCAGCCTCTGTCGCGGTTGGGGTAATTCGTAGTGTAAAATTTCGGTTGAGGCACCAGACTTCTGCCATCTTTTTACCCAGTTCTCAGTGAGGATATTCTCATTGGATGTCAACCACGGAGTGTAGACGGTGATAGAATGGTGATGCGACAATTCATCAAACAATTGCCACTGAGATTCGTGAGCTTCCACATAGCCATAAACGGCCACTGAGGAGGTGTTCGTAGGCTCAATCGGGACGGTCGCCGCATAGTGATAAACCCGGAATTCATCATAGAGTTCGTCGGGCCAAATATCCTCAAGCCATGTCAATATGCGAGGCCAAGGGATGCCATCAAAAGATGGGAGTTGAACATGCTGCCGGCGCAATTCCAACGCATGGCGAATGATGTTCAAATACAGTCCCGGAATTTGGCGAGGTAACTCTCTTCCCAGATCGCGCGCGAGGACCAAAGCCAGAGCATGTTCCATTCCAATTGGAGCAACATTGGCATCTTGAGGCAATCTAAAACGCGCATAGTCCCACAAGGTGGTAATACGGGGCAAGGGGTAAATTTTTCCCTGCAGAAGATTATGAAGATAATGAGACAATGTCTCATTGGGGGCGAAGGTTGGTCCATTCAAGATCTCTTGCTGATAATCCCGTACCCAGCGTTCCTGTAAATGGCGAGGGGAACCCAAAATTACCCTGATCAATACCGTACCTCCCATGCTTCACGTCGGATTACTATAGAATACTATATTCTAGGGAACTTTGAGTCTGGCAGGAAGCCATGGGTAGAAAAGAGGCGGATTACGATGATACAGATGATTGTATGCGATTTGGACGGAACTTTGTTCAATGGGGATTTGCATGTCAATCCCCAAGCCGGACATTT
>JAKACM010000170.1 GCA_021821465.1 Bacillota bacterium | reverse complement strand
CAGCAAAATATTCATTGTCAGTGGCCCCGCTTTTCCAGTGAATGCAATACCTGCCGGTACCCCTCGTCTGTCAAGGCGGCTGTCTCTTCCCAATTGAAGAGACGAGAACGCTGCTGTCCTTTTTGGGACAATTCCATCTGTTTGGCTGGATTCTTCATCACCTTCAAAACGGCATCGGCCAAATGAGAAGCATCGAGAGGCTCGACAAACAAAGCAGCCTCACCACAGACCTCCGGCAAGGCACTGTTTGTTCCGGTTATCACCGGGCACCCCATCGCCATAGCCTCCAATACCGGCAAGCCAAAACCTTCATATAAAGAGGGGTACACAAAGAGCGCCGCCTCTTTATATAACTGATAAAGTTTCCGGTCCTCGATAAGACCCGACAACTCCACATTATCCGGAATCTTGGATTTCTTGGTAAGGGCAAGAAGATGAGGCTTCTCGATCCCAACCACCTTGAATGGGATCTGATGGGGCGCCAAAAGCGCTGCCGCCTCTATTACCGTGTGAAGATTCTTGCGGGGATCCATGGCCCCTAAAACCAAGACGAAGGGAGTTTTAGGCCAGTTCACAGACTCTGTTCGGTATTTAGGGGCCAAGGGCGTGATCATCATCTTATCACGGTCCACCCCCAAAACCTGATGGATATCTGATGCCGAATGCTCGGAGACGGTAAATATCAGGGAACTTTTTTTTGCCAAGTGTTTCAGGGCATTCATCCGGTAGAGGCGGCTAAGATGGTGGCGAAAAGGTATAGAAGCGCCAAAATATTTTCCGCGATGCCACTCAATCACATCATGAACGGTCAAAATCAAAGGCCGATGCTCCCATATCGGGCCGATATTGGCCGTTCCATGAAACACAGAAATCTCTTCGCGGGATCGGCTCCAAGCCCATTGCTCCCAGATAAAAAAATTGGCGGCAGTCAAAATAGTGGTCTTAAACACCGACTGAAACCCCTTGAGTGTATCAAAATCGGCGGTTTGATCACCAAAAAGGTGAATATCATAGGGCCGGGGAATATTGGCCAAATGCTGCAGCAATTGATAGACATATTCCCCAATGCCGCGCCTGGGACTTTTCAGTCCATAACGGGCATCAATGCCGATAACTTGGCGCCCTCTCACCTAATTCTCCTGCCATTTGTGGGGCAGTACCAATAATCCGGGGCTCATCGTCAAAGACTGTACCTGAAGGGCAATAACTTGGGGCCATTCCTGCAAACGGCGACCATTCTCCTCATACAAGGTAATACTCATTTCATATCGCCCCGCAGTCAGATACAATTCCGACAAATTTAACGACAGGCGCCTTCTTCCCAAAGGGAATACCAAGGGATTGGCATCCAACAACGTGGAAAAACTGGCGATCTCAAGTCCGTCGGGGCGACGGATAGCAACACCCACATGGCCGGTGAATTGCCGGCCCGAAATATTCTCCAAAACCATGACCACACTTAAAGGTTCCCCTGACAACATTATCTCCACAACTTTGTCCCGGCTCGTCACATACGCTTGTTCGAGATGCATCACGCCGTTATCATCACCGGAAATCGCCTGGTCATCCGAGAGTGGGGCATTTTGATCCAGCATGCTTTGCCGGTAAGCCAAAACCACGTCACGCGGTGATCCGGACTTTTCCATGATTCCTTGATTAATCCAGATAGCCTGATCCATTAACCGTTCAATTGATGGCAAACTGTGCGAGACGAGTAATATACTGGTACCTTCCCGCTTCATTTCAAAAATCCGATCCATGCACTTTTGTTGGAAAGCTTCGTCTCCCACCGCCAAAACCTCGTCGACGATGAGAATCTCGGGCTCTACACTGATGGCCACAGAAAAACCGAGCCGGGCATTCATCCCTGATGAATAGTATTTGACAGGGGTATCAATAAACGCATGAATTTCGGCAAAATCGATGATACGATTCATCTTTTGCTCAATGTCTTTTCGACTAATGCCCAGAATGGAGGCGTTGAGATAGACATTTTCCCGTCCGGTAAAATCCGGATGAAATCCGGCTCCCAATTCGATCAAAGCCGACACACGGCCCTCAATCAGAATGTGCCCTTGGCTCGGACTCATCGTTCTGGTGAGAATTTTCAAAAGTGTGCTCTTTCCCGAGCCGTTGTTGCCGACAATACCGAAGGACGTGCCCGGCGGCATGTCTAATGAAATATCCCTTAACGCCCAAAAAGGTTCCGGAGGGGTTTTGGTGCGTCTTTTGGGAATCATCCGGGTTAAAAGTTGACCCACGCTGTCCGCGCGGTCGCGTCGCAACAGAAATTGTTTCCATACGTGATCTACCACAATTTTGGCCATTCACATCACCTCGGCAAACAAAGGTTCTATCCGCCGAAAGAGACTGATTCCCGCAAAAAACACAAACACCGTCCACGTCAGCGCTACCCATGCGAACACCGGGTATTGCAAATGTCCGGTAAAAATCACGTCCCGTTCCATTTGTAACAGACTACCCATGGGATTCATTAACAGAATACTTCGTAAACTAGGCTTCAAGTTGGTGACGGGATACATGACAGGAGAAAAATACATCCAAACCAGAAGAATCAATCCCACCAACTGATTGACATCACGGTAGAGTACATTCAGCGCAGCCACCAAATATCCGATTCCGAGGGTGAAAAACACCTGAAGGACCAAAATGACGGGAATCCATAAGCTACTCCAATAAATGGGCGTGTGATAAATGAAAATAAAGACAATGAGAACCAACAAAGAAAACATAAAGTCAATGAACCGAGCAAGGACTGAAGCTGTGGGCAGTACGATGCGGGGGAAGTAAATCTTCGCCAACAATGCGGCGTTTCCGGAAATACTTCCTACCGCCGACATCACTCCATTGGCAAAAAAATTCCAAAAAGTAATGCCGGTCAACATAAAAACCACGTAGGGAATGTGCTCACTGGTAGCGTGAAAGATCACGCCAAACACAAATCCAAAAATTGCGGCTGTCACTAACGGGTTGATAATCGCCCAATACAACCCCAGCATAGAATGTTTATAACGAGTTTCCACGTCCCGAACCGCTAGGTTGCGGGTTAATTCCACCCAGATTCTCATCTGACGAAAACTTTTATGCCATCGTTCCGTCCGCGCCACCTGGATTTCCAAGGGATTTGTCTCGGGTGAGGGTTCGTCCATACGCATAGATTTTGACACGCTCTATCGTTCTCTCCTTGCTTGCACCAACCAGCCTAAGATGGTGTACATATGCGACATAATCCTTCGCTAATTTTAGACAACCACGCTCAAAATGCCAACACCACAGATTATGCCTTCGGATCCGGCTAAGGGCGTTGCAATACCACAATCCCCGATTTTTGGAAAATAACCTTGAAATGATGAGAGTCCATCTGGTTTTTCAGATAGGCATAGACCGAAGCCGGCGTGGTTTTCCCACTAAACTCGGTGTCCCAAATAATTTCGGCCCGTGGGGGGATTTTTTTGGGATTCAGTCGGCTTAACGGAATTTCTCGGTCCGTGATTCCTATATGGGGCAGCACATTATTTTGCGCATAAACCCAATCCCGGGAGGAGACGTGAGTCAAGGCTTCAGTAAGAATTTGCGTATTTTGAGGTCTTACACGCCACGCGGAATGATAGAAATCCAGAGCCATAATCCCCATCATCCCGATCAACGCCACCTTTATCGCCATATGGTCCCCCGGGGACCACGACATCCCCAAATGACCTGCGGTATCGATAACCGGCCAGATCAAAAAGGGAACCAATAGCATCGAGTTTTGATCAAAGGGGGAAGTTTGGGCCTTTGAAACAGACAGAACATGAATCATTAAGCCAATCAATGGCAATATCCAGTAAGGACTGAGATATAATCGGCGTGTCTTGAGAAATATGAGAAAGGTAAGAAAAAATGGGGCAAGACTCCAGGCGACATACAAAAAAATGCGCAGTGAAGCCTGCACCGACAATTTTCCGTCGGGAGGAAAAATCCAAGACATCATAGGGGTCTTCAACTCGTGTTGCAGTAAAAGGAGCCATAATCCTACCACCACTACCCCCACTATAGTCACGGGTTTAATCCCCTTCATCATCGCAGCCAATATGACCAAAAGAATGGCGCCTAAGGCCGCTTGGTTCCCAAGGCCGGTGAATAATGCCAGTGCAACAACAAAAGGCAGCATTTTGGACTCCCAGATACTGATTATCGCCCACAATATCAAAGGAGCCGCGAAAACGCTCATGTGAAAATCATAGAGATTTCCCGCAATCACCAAAGGGTTCAGCAAATACAACAGCCCGAGAAGCTGAGCTTGAGGAGGGGACAATTTGACCATTTTTGCGAGCTTAATGACAGGCAGATATCCCAGAGCAACCGCCAAGCTTTCCGCCACGAACAAAAACCCGGTGCCGAAGACGGCCGTAGGATAGGCCAAAAGTGTCATCAGCCAAGCTCCGTTATGATGGAGTATTCCCCCCGAGAAGTATGTGGAGTGCGCCCCCAAACCGTTATCAACCCATGCCGCCAAAGCTTGTTGGTAAAAACCCAGATCAAACCCGTGGGCGACATATAAACTCCAGCGCAATATTTGCGTAGAAACAACCAAGGCCATATAGGCAAAAACTCGGCTCCACATACCGACTCCGAAATATTCCTCGCTGCGGTATTCTGTTTGGGGCCTAATCCGGACACTTTCCGTCATAAAATTCCTCTTTCACATTTCTTCTTTTCGCGCATGCTGATTCTGGCAGATACCAGGACCCTGGGGCAAGATGGCTTGGGGTCTGTTTTGCATTCTTTTCATCCCAAATTTGCGGCGCGAAATCCATCCCTCAAGCACCTTTTCTCCTTTCTGTGAAATACTCACACGCTGTTTGGTAATCTGTCGACCATTTTCACATTGGAAAACGCGGCCGTGTTGGTTTTGGATCATCGGGTTGATTCCCGTCTCCGTCCAAGGAGTCCGGATTGCCCGGACGAATCTCAACAAGTTTAAGGATAGCATTCCCCACGAAAAAAGTTCGCTTCTTACTTTCAACCTCTTTACGGCAATTGAAGAAAGCTCCGGGTTATATGCAATTCCTTGAGCCCTCATCTCAATCAGATCGTCGTCATGCCTGAACCAGAAGAATCTTGACATCATCCGACACGCGTATGTCCAAACCTTTTTCGTTGCGCACGGGTTTGGTTATAAAGTGCCTACTGTCCTTACTTTCGGAATTTTCTATATTGTCCCGTGTAGTAGGGTACCGGATAGTATTCGAATCTGCAAACACCTTAACCCACCGTCTTCACCAAAGCCAGAAACGTGGGGATCAGGGCGTAGTAAGGCTCGGCAAAGACTTTCCATTGGGTTTTGTAGCACGCCTACTTACCCGTTTGTCGATTGCGATCCCAAAGGGCCTGGTACAAGGATTTCGAGCCCGGACATCTTCCCGGACGTTTTTTCGTTGACGACATGCCTCGAAGCTTGTGTCTCTCAGCGCGCCCTCGTATTTCCTTATCGAGACTTAAAGATGATTCTCCTACCTCATTTGCACACTCTGTCAATGCATTGCTTGCGCGCAACCTCTGAGTCCACCCGGCCGCAATTTTGGAAGATTTGACGGGAATAGTAGATAATTCTGGGTTCGGGGTTCTGCGGAGGTACGGCATACAATTCCTCGGTGTCTACCATGTTTTGGAGCCATTGACGCCAAGATTTTCCGGAGTCATGAAGAATAAGACGCCGGAAGCGGAGCAGAAGAGGGCAGCGGATGCTGTGGGATCGGAGACGCCTCAGAGAAGCAAAAAGAGGTGTCGGCCTGTGCTCCAAGGCAATAAAGTTTGCTTGGTGTGTAACAACTCAGACTCCGCATGTGTGGCGCATCTTAGAGATGTTGCAAATCCCCATTCAACATCTATCCGCACTGCCAGGAAGTATCCGGCACGATAAATAGCCACCTGGTCGCCGATCAGGTGGCGTTTGCTGATTAGGGTCCATCCATAAGGGTCGGGACATGAAAAAAACTCTGTCGTTGTTTAAACGGACATTGAGCCAATGATCGGACAACCTTTACCGGGCCAATACATGAGAATGGTAATGATGGCCATCTCACGCTCTACAGACGCACAATCTCATCGAGTGATAAACCAGTCCATTTCGCGATGTCGGCCGTTTCGACACCGGCTTGCAGCATCTTACGAGCAATTTCCTGTTGTTTGGCGAGCTGACCTTCTTCTCGACCTTCTTCTCGACCTTCTTCTCGGCCTTCTTCTCGGCCTTCTTCTCGGCCTTCTTCTCGGCCTTCTTCTCGACCTTCTTCTCGGCCTTCTTCTCGGCCTTGTTCTCGGCCTTCTTCTCGACCTTGTTTAAGCGCCTGGCGTCTGGCACCTTCGGTGCGGGAGAGCTCATCTCGCAGGGCCTTTTGTCGTGCTTCATAGCGCTCGCGAGTAGCTCGATCTTGGCTCAGCCATTCCAGGTTGGTGACGGCTTTTTTCATCACCGGGTCATCCATTGCTAATCCCTCCAATTGTTCCGGGGTGTTTAACGTGAAAAACAACAACCATTGCGCGAGTCGGTGACGGTTCGCGACTTCTTGGCGCCGGAATTTGGGCAATTCCAGAAAATCCAAACGTTTGGATTTTCTGGATTATCCAAACATAAATAAAATCGAAACCTTTCATCGAAGTGCCTTGTAACTAAGCCAATCTCCACAATGATTAGTTTGGATTTGTTCTATGCTGTGATCTTACTATATGATAGGAGGTCAAGCATATGAACGTAGAAAACTTAAGCAACAACTACCCCCAGTTACTCTCTCACATGGAAGATTCAGGATACTCAAAGAGCTACATTTATTCGTTTCGCAGGGAAATCCAATGGATCATAGCAGAAGCTGGGCTGAGGAATTGGGATTGTTATGGCGACGTGTACCGGGATTATCAGACCAATTTATCATCCGGTGACAAACTCGAAAAGAAGCATGCAATCATTGGCGCTATCGAGCAGTTCGATCTTCACGGCAGATATCCCGACTCAAAGTGGCATAGTCCTGAATCCGTGACGAGGTCATCGCAAATGGGGACGGATCCGTGGTCCCAGGCCGATTTCGGCGATAATGAGACGGCACCCATTGGGTGAAAAGGGAGGCGGGAAAAAATTGTTCCCAATGGTGC
>JAKACM010000169.1 GCA_021821465.1 Bacillota bacterium | reverse complement strand
CGACGTTCATGTCGAGGATCAGGATACACGGCAGCGAGACGTTGACGGAGCCAGTATTCGCCATTCATGGCGATGACGCGGCACGCGTCTTGAAACGCTTTGGTCTGATAATGAAAGGCTTGACGCCATCTTCGGGCACGAGATCCCATAATGCGACGGTTTCGGGGGTCGCCTCGGCCGACCGGCCCCCGTTTAAAATCGTCAGGACGGAGCGTCCCCGTCCGACGAAGATGCATGACCCAGGCTCGCAAAGAACTCTCGCTATAGCCGAATGCTTGGGCGACCTCCCCATGACTGGCGACATTTAAGATCACCAGTTGTGCAGCGACAAACTTGGCTTGATAGGCATCGCCCAAAGGAATCACGCTAAACAGAACCGAGCCGATGTACACCCGTGTTTCGTTCCAAGCCGGTTCGAGCCGACAGCGGTCATTCACCCAGCGGGGATTCGGTTGATCGACAGTCAGCACGGGCAAGTCCCAAACAGTTTGGGTAGTCATCGGGTGTTCTCCTCACTATGGCGCATAAATTATTTGTAACATAGTTGCGGGGAAATGACAAGCTCCCGAATAGCTAATGATACCCACATTCCTTCATTATACTTATCCACAGGTTATCCACATTTGTCCACAGGCTTATTTTTTACCCGCCACAGGAAATTTCTGCTAACATGGTACTATTTGGCCGATTTGGGAGCAGTGATCTTCACCATCTGGGGAAGTCTGATCCCAAATATTTCTCCTTGGTGAGTTCCTTGATAAGTTAATTGTACGAAGGATTTGTTGTCTTCTGAGATGATTTCTTCAATAACATTATTGAAATCAGGAAATGCGTAGTGAATATAATCGACATAGTGCCCAAACTCACGGTTACCGACGGCATATTTTCCTAACGACCCCCGAAAGCGAATATCTTCTGTTCCGAAAATTATTAGGCGGGAGACATCGAGTCGAGACAACACGAACCGAAGGGCTCGTCGATGCCAAAACCTGCCACGCATTCCGGCCTATGCGGAAGCTGTGGGGGATCCCGGGTCCACCAGATCCCTGGGGTGAGAGACTGGCCGAAAAAACGCCTTAACTGACGCGAGAGGCGAGCGTTACCTGGTAACCGAGCCCTTCCAAACTCCGAAGGGCCTTGCGCTTCGTGGCTTCCTGGTCCCTTTGGAGAAAGTAATCCCCGCCTAAATCAGCATAGGGCTCTCCGCGATCCAGAACAATCCCGATCCGTTGGCAAATCGAATGCGCGACAGCCAGGGCGGCCCGTTTCGGACCGAGACGCGGCACCAGGCGTCGATATTGAGCTCCCCAGTAGGTGTTTTTGCTGTGACTGGCGGCCCGGGCCGCTTCAATCAAGGCCGTGCGCAAGGCCTTATTGCCGGGAGTGGTCTTCCCCGAGAGACGTTTGCCGCCACGGGCTTTATTGCCCGGTGCCACACCAGTCCACTTGGCCAAAGCTTCCGGACTGGGAAACGGGGTGATAGTGGGCCCGACTTCGGCTCACACGACATCGGCGACCCGGTCTTTCACCCCGGTAATGCTTTCCACCAGCTGTCGGGCGTCCTCAAAAGGGCGGGTGCGCTCGGCAATTTCTCGGTCTGCGTCGGCAATGTGGGCTTCTCACTCGACCAAGTGCTGCAGTTGCCTCCGCAACATTCACCGTTGATGGCCTCCCATGAGCCCTGTGAGGGCTCGGGCTAACAGATCGGCCGAAGCCCGAATACGGGGATCGGCCAGGGCGGCCAGACGTGCCACATCCTCCTCGCCTTGTGCCAAGGCTTGGAGCATAGCTCGGCCGGAGATGCCTAACACATCAGAAATGACACTCCCGAGTTTGATATTGCCTCCTTCGAGCACTTTTTGAATCCGATGGACCTCGCGAGCCCGTTCCTCAATCACACGGCGGCGATACCGCACCGCTTCCCGCAACTCCCGTTGCGGGCGATCGGGAATAAAACGGGGGACCACTAAGCCAAAGGTTAAGAGTTCCGCCAGCCATTGGGAATCTTTGACGTCGGTCTTGCGCCCGCGCAAGGCCTTGACATGAGCCGGATTGACCAACCATACGACGCAGGTGGTTTCCAACAAATTATAGAGCGGTTTCCCATACGAGCCGGTGGACTCCATGAGGACAAGGGTGATGCCCTCGGCCCGTAACCACGCCGGTAAGGCGTGGAGATTGTCCGTGAGGGTCCCAAAGGTCCGGGTTTCTTGCCGGCTGGGGGTCAATTGATCGGGACCTTGGTGCCGGATCGTCACCACCGCCGTCTCTTTATGTCCATCAATCCCCGCACCGTGAAAGACTTCGACTGGCATAGTGCTCCCCTTTCTGGGCGTTTCTTGTCCTCTCGGGCCAGGGAACTCAAGGATTCTGTTCCGCGTGCGTGGCAAGCCCGCAACCATGTGAGGTGCCCGGGGCGTTCCCGGTCAAACTGTTACACGGATGCATGATCCCACAGAAGAGTCGACCATCACAAGAAAACGCACAGAAGTACTTCGACATCCCCCTCCAATTTTCATGCTGCGAGGTGCCGAAAAGCGGCATGAAAAACTGTTGGTTCTGCACCGATTGTCTAGCGGTGCTCTCTACCTATTCGGGCTCCCTGGATAAAAAACTTCGTCAATTCCAAGCGGCGTAAGGCATCGAGTTCTTATTTAAGCTTGGAAAGTTCAGTGCATAAAATCAAAATTGCTACATAAGATTTTTAAAGATTGAAGATGTCAGATGTCGTGGACAGTGTGCTATTTCAACATAATCCCATGAAGCGGGTCTAAAAAGGGAGCACCACGGGCAAAACGAAAGTGAGCGGATTATTTAGTACGAGGAGGGGATTGGGATCTTGTTCCACCAGCTAGTATGGTGTAATATTTTCCATAAAGGTGAGGTGCAGTACATGTTCTCGGGAGAACGAGTTTACAGTGAATCGTTATATGTTGAAGAAATATTCGGCAATACTGTTGACGATTTTTTTTCCAGATTAAATGGCTTTGCTCAGAGTTCTGATCTGGACTTATTAGCAAAAGAAGAGATCAGTGAGTTTTTTTCATCGTCAGAAAGACGTGACTCGCATTTGCTTAGAGCGTTGGCAGACCCCAGCAACTATTCAAGAGTCGTGGCGGATATATTGGATACGGCCTACCAACTTTCTGAGATAGGATCGAATGCTTCCAAAGAAATGTTGATTGATTGGATTACTGCAGCTCCAGAGTTGTGTCTGGAACGTTTGGCACTCTGGAAGGCGGTAGAGTATGAGAGTTCTTGGGATGCCGATAAACTATCTGTCGGCATCCCAAGTTTTTATTTATGTCGAGAAAGGAATTTAACATAGTGAACAAGAGTGATTATTACAAACTTCTAATCCAAGGCATAGAATTACAATCGGTGTCATTAACTAGCGCAAACAGCGTAAGAAATGTCACCCTGTTAGAAATACCCGAAGTATCTAAGGCTAAGATCAATGTGAAACCAAATTTCACAATGGAAGAGATGCATAGCTCTGATGTTTTTATTGGAAAAAGCGTTGTGACAGTCTCGGTACATGGAATAATAAAGCATAAAAGGCGCAAGTTGGCACGTTTCGTATTAACTCATGATTTAATCTACGAGATACAGCCTAAAGTTTTGGAACAACTAAGAGATGCCGAAGGCGGAGTTTTGAGTGAGGTATTAGAACAATTTGCTCGTTCTAACGTGGGAGTTAACGTTTGGCCATATGCTAGGGCTGAACTTGCTCACATCTCAAGTGTTATGGGCTTGCCGGTTATCACATTGCAAGTGATGCGCCGTGTCTAGCTATCGAATCCGCTATAAAACACGCCATCACATTCCTGAAGGCGTGCAAGAGTTAGTCAAATTAATTATGCGCAATCCTCGAAAAGAAAGTGTTTTTTGTCTTCTTGATGTGCTTTCTCAGTGCCATACTGCTAACGATTTTCACGTGACTGGTCGTGTGTTAGTTGAGAGTCTCAGGAGAAATCTGCCAAAAGATGCGGATCAGATTGCGAAACTTTTAAACTTCATTTACTCCACGAACGTATTTGAAGACAATGCGCCCGCTGCTGTTGCTGAGTTAATTATTGAGAATTTCGGGCCAGGAAAACTCCGCAAATTGCTAAAAGGAAAAGGAACTATCTGCACCGGAGGCCCGGCACAGGTAGAGAATTTATTGGGCGAATGTCTCGATACAGACGAAATGCCAGGGCGAGGTCTTAGAGACTTTGACGTAGTATGGACCAAAAAAGCGTCACGTACAGTTTCGGAATTCGAATCGGGATGGGGGCTGGAAGTTAAACTAGCGGCAAAAAACTATTATGATGAGCCCGCATTCCACCGTAAATTAAGGTATTTGCAACACGTGTCATGTGTTGCAAATAATTGGACATCAAAGGTGGTCACAATTCGTGAAGCGGGGGATGGTGCATTTTTTGCTAAGTGTGCCCAAACCGCTAACGTTACCAAGGTCGAACTCATTACAGCATTAGAGCTTTTTAACATGGTTTCGAGATGACATTATTAGCTACACACGAGTTTCGACAATTGACCAAACGATGGCGCTTCAAGAAGATGCGCTGACGGCGGCGGGCTACACCAAAATTTTTCGGGATGTCTTTTCGGGTAGTACCACTGAACGCCCGGATCTGATGAATGCCATGGTGTATCCACATTGGGCCGATGCTTGGTGGAGTGACATCGACGAGTCGGAATACGGGACAATCGCAAATTACCTCAGTCAATTTACCCGGCGGTTGGATACCTAAACGCTCTCGCATTTTTCGTTAACGGGATTGCTACTCTCCGAATCCTGTCTGCCGGCCGTTAAGTGTTAGCATGGCCCCACGACCTGGCCCGTCCGATGCAACAATCCCGCCAGCACATGCACCGGCCGTTTACGCATGCGGGTGTACCTCACTTTTGTGAGGTACACCCGCCGTGGGGAGTCGTCACAATACATATGCTCAAATTTGAGGGATCTTAATTCTCACAGAAAAATCCGACAAACTTTCTTTATGCAACGCTTGATTTCCTGTATTTTCTCGACCGAAGATAATTCGGGATTGAATGTTTCCCATTCAAACCGTAGAAATTTTCTATCGTGGATAATCTCTGTACAAGACACGACCTTGTGAGTTGCCAACATCGTTCGTCTCATGTCATTCATATGTCTTATTGAGCCATTGCCGAAGCAGTTCGTTAACCGCCTGAGGTTTGGACAGGTTGGGAAAGTGCGCGGCACCAGACATAAGAACTATAGTGGCACGCCTTAGGCGTTCTAAATGATCGGCCACCGCCAAACAAAACGCCGTATCATGTTCGCCTACGATCACCATAGTGGGGATATCGAGATTTTTGAGTGAACTTACATCATCTATGTCGGTATAGCGAGGAAAATCCCCGTGGTTAGTGAGAAAATCCCGGTACATCCTGCGGAAAGATTCACGACTGGCCCAAGAAACATCTTGCTCGTGACCCCTGATTCCGATGAGCCATATCACCTCGGCCAGTTCGACGAGTCGATCGACATGGTGATGCGATAAGGCCTCTTCGTATTCCCCATAAATGGAAGGTTCGGGAACATTAAGTTCGGGTTGAAAACCAAAGAGTCCGGTTCCCACCAACACCATGGACCGAATCCGATCGGGATAACGTATTGCCGCATGTATCGATGCCTCACCACCTCGGGAGGATCCCACCAGAGTCGCTGAGCTTACGTCCAAATGATCCATGAGTAATAAGAGGGTATCCGCCGGATCGTAATTGTCCGGAGCCTTGCCACTCGATCCGTGTCCCAGCAAGTCGTAAGAGATACACCGATATTCCTGGGACAAGGCATCCACTTGTAGACTCCATTGTCTATGATCGGTAAGAGCCGAATGCAAGAAGACTACTTCTGGGCCATTACCGGTTGCCTCATAAAAAACCGTTCCTTGCGGTGTGATAAATTCATTCATCGATTAAGACCCCGATCTACCGTTGATGCCAACCAATTCTCGTGTTAATCAATAAATCGTCTTTTTTGCAATTACTCACTATGGGTTATCAATCCCGGTGAAGAGTTACTCGAAAAGAATGGAAAAACTCCTCGTCAACCACAATATCATATTCAATGCGTTGTTGTACCTTTACGCCAAGTTCGTACTCTCTGAGTAATTCACATAATCGGTCTCCATCGATAAGTTCTACCGGCAGTGCACCGTCACGAGACGACTCTGCCGTAGCCTCGGTCGTAAAGCGTCCCGTAGTAATAAGAAGACCTTTTTCCCCTCGTCCTGCCATAGCACCCCGAAAATCGCGAACTATGCTTGCACCGACAGACCCTTTGTACCGTTTGCATTGAAAGAAGACAGGAAAACTCACTAAGGACACGCGATACACTCCAACTCCATCAATGCCTCCATCACCCGTTCGGCCTAGAATATTCACATTGACAAACCCTGCTTCTCGCAATAGGCGTTGTGCCAGTCGTTCAAATCCATCGGGAGATAAATCCAATAACACTCTCAAAAGATGATCCTTCCACGCTTCGTCAATGGGTTCGTCCGTCTCATTGGTATCACTGTTAATCGTTTGATGGCGATGTTGGGAATAAATCTTTTGCCGTGCCTTTGTCAGACGTTTCACTTCATCGGGCGTTAATATTTCACCTTGCTTTGTAACTGACCATACGCCTCGTCCACTGTTATTTACGGCTCCGATTCCTTTTAAAGATGACCGAGCCCACGCCAATCGGTATTCTATATAAATCGTCCATAAGTTTTCCATAATTTCTCTCACTCAAAGGACTTTTCCTCCTCTCTATCGAATTGTCAGATAGGGGGAAACTAACGTGGTCCAGATCATGACGACTCATGGATTTTCTCTACACAGTTTGCGAAAACTCGAAAAGCAGACGGAGTCTGGGCGCATGCGTGTTCGCCTCATGGTTGTTCGGTTGATCTGGGAAGGATATCCGGCCACGGCCGTGGCCGATATTATGGGGATCACGGGAGAAACGGTCAGTAGTGATGTGGCCAGTGGGAATCCAGGAGGACCGGGTGCCTTAATTCCGGGTAAAAGCCCGGGCAAACCCTCTAAAATTCCTCCCGAGATCGTCGAACAACTTGGCACCGGGCTTCCGCAATCGCCCCAGGCAGCGGGCTACGGGGAATCGGCGAACATACATCCCCGGATAGCTCAGGGAGTAGGGACACCACTATTCAGGAATCTCAGAAATCACGAGCAAAATCACAGATGTTTTTGGCGATTGTCATACAGGTATACCAAGCATCTCCAAAAAACCGC
>JAKACM010000168.1 GCA_021821465.1 Bacillota bacterium | reverse complement strand
AATAGGGGCTATGTATGACACCCAGTGGTATACATGCTATACATTTGAGAAAAGTTGGCCAAAATATCGCAAGAATTCGGTGGAAATAAACAGCGGGTATCACACGTCGGGAATGTAACCATTGCTCCGTTGCCACTTTTATCCAAATAGAGCCGTCCCTGCCACCTGAGTTATCTGGGGATGTATGAAATGATAAGTTAGTGGGTCGCTTATTAGATAGCGAGCAATATAAAAATTTAACATTTGAGGAATTGAGACACCTACTTTTACAGTGTGGATTCCATGAACGGATTGGTGGAGCGGATTATGTTTTTAAACACCCTAAATTGGCCCGAACCGTAATGCTACCAAAACCGCACGGGAGAGAAAGTCGCGTGAAATTCCCATATATCCGACGGGTTCGCGAAGCCTTGCAAGCTGTAGAATGTATCAAGTCTGACGAAGAGGGGACGTTATAATGGCAATTGACACCAGAGGATATAAAATTGTTCTGAGTGAAGAACGTGATGGCGATGACGTGGCTTGGGTTGCCGAAGTGCCTGAGCTTCCTGGATGTTATTGTGCTGAAGACACGGCTGAAGAAGCCATTGCCCATGTTGGACGGTCCATAGCGGATTGGCTGATTGCCGCCGTCAAAGACGGTCGTCCTATCCCGCACCCCGCTAGCTCATCAAGTGGTAAGTTTACGATTCGATTGCCTCGATGGGTCCATCGCGAATTAAAAGTTCAGGCGGGTCTTGAAGGGATGAGTTTGAATGCTTATGCGTCGCATATTTTAACCTATTGGGTTGGCCATCGTGCACTACCCACACCGCCACCCATAATCACCAGTTATTTTCACTCCGTCTCACGGACGGATTCCACTGTCTTGTCAGGGTTGCCCTGGCCCGTGCACTTGATAGAACAATCGTCTGCAACCAGCACAAAGTTTAACCGTTATCAGGGGGTGCCTACTGTTGAGCAGTGAACGCGATAATACCTTTTATCTGCCAGTCGTCGTTTCTGATACTGCTCCAGATGTGTATGTGACGGGAGCATGGGCAAATTTGGATGCAAATGGTAATTTAGTGGTATATCTTTATCACGACATGCCCCAAATTCCGTCAAGGTTTATAATCAACACTAACGCCCGCGGACAAGCGGTGGGAGACCAACCAGATATATCTGAAAGCCCTCAATACTCGTTTGTCCGCAAGGTGGTTGTTCGCGCAACAATTCCTCTAAACCAAGCACAAGTCTTGGGAACATGGCTCGCGGATCAAGCTAATAAAGGAATGACAGCCGTTGAGGAGTTAACCGCCGATGCCTCATTTCAAACGCCCAACAAACGTCCTGATGAAGGATAGTGTCTGTACAAGAAAAAATTCTCTTTCGGTATATCCCAACGGGCCGTCCACGTGACGATCCCATACGGATTTCACCGATTCCGCCGCCCTATCTGGCGGCGTTTTTGTTTCTTACGAACATCTCCAGTTGATCCCCACCTAACCAACCAACTTGCCGACCATTCAACCGATGAGTTTTTATGTACGATAGTCTGAAATACGCTGGCGTTTTGTAGTGTATACTCCGTTCATGGAGATGGAAGTAAGGATGACCGAGGAATTTTTAGGCCCTTGCGCAAGGAAAAATCCCGCAACAGTTTGCGGATCTTCAAATTTTTGGTGGGCGGTACAGGACTCGAACCTGTGAACCTCTCGCATGTCAAAAGACCCGTGTGGTGTTTCAAGAGTTATCAGAGGTGAACCGCATTCTTGCGAATCCTTATTAATCAAGGGTTTCTGAGTTGCACGTGTTTCAACTGCATCCTCATGTTTTACCGATTTACAGGGTTCGTGGGGATGAAATGGGGATGGCCTCAAAAGTTCCCCTCATCCGGCGATATTAACAGCGCATCCATTTTTTCTGCCGCTTCGGCCTGCATGTTCGGTAATACATGCGCATAAATTTGCAACGTTATCGCAATACTCGCGTGGCCTAGTCGTTCGCTGACCACTTTGACAGGTATTCCATTAGCAAGCCAAGCGGTCGCCATCGCATGACGCAAATCGTGAATCCGTGTGGTTCCTGGAAGTCCTGCGGCTTTTAATAGTTTTTTGAACGTTCTCCGTACATTGTCGCCGTCCAATGATTTGCCAGAGCGTGTTGTAAAAACCCATGGCACGGTCTCGCCCCATCGTGGCCCCTCGGCCATGCGCACCTGTTTTTGCTCATGCAGCTGGGTTTTGAGTAGTTGCAACAAATATTGTGAAGCGGCAATAACTCTTCGGCCTTGGGCGGTTTTTGGCTCGTGAATTTGCCGGTGAGCGGCTTTCCCGGTTAAAGTGCGTTGGATGGTGATAGTCGATGCTTCCCAGTCGATATCACCCCACTGCAAGCCTAAGGCTTCACCCCGACGACACCCGCTCAAGGCAATAACGTACCACAGAACTTTCCATGGATGATCATCGGCCACCCGCAAAAAAGCCTTGGCCTGCTCGGGCGTAGGTGGTTGGATTACCGCCTGGGCCACCCGCGGGGGTTTCGCTCGATGGACGGGGTTACGCGCTATAAAACCATAATCCACCGCGTCATCGAGAGACTGGCGGCAGACATTATGGACGATACGAATGGTGGCAGGTTTCACTCCACGCTGAAGCAAAGCAGTATAGAGACCCTGTATGTCGAGTGGGGTCAAACTGCGCAAGGGTTTTTCCCCTAGTTCCCGAATCGCATGAAGTGCAGCGTAATGGTATGCATTCCATGTGGTATCGCGAACCTGACTGCGGGCCACTTCGGTCATCCACCGGTCAAGGAATGGGCCAAATTTTTCTTCACTCGGCGGTTTCCGATTCGGGTTCTCCCGATAGGCCATCTCCTGTTCCCAGCTCCACTTTTTGGCTTCCCGCTCCGTGGCAAAGGTTTGGCTGGTCTCCCGGCGTTTGCCGGTATCCGGAGCATAATACGTCACACGAGCTTGCCACCGGCCTGACTCGAGTTTGCGGGGATCTTTTGCATGGGGTTCCTTCATGCGGTTGGGCATCGGTTCACATCACCTCATGGGAAGGATTCGCCACAGAACCCTGCGGTTCCTGCTTCCTGCTGTCTGTCTCCCCTTTGGGAATGAAAGAGTATCTGGGGACCACAGTAGCCTGATTATGGATCCCCTAGGTTGAGATTTCGAAGACAATGCTGTCACAAGAGATCTACTCCCTCTCCTCCTGGGCCCAGGCCGTCAGGTGTTTTTGCAACCCCGGAATATCTCGCTCCGCGATGTCCCAGACCACATTCAAGTCCACATCCGCATACCCGTGAATCAGCACGTTACGTAAACCCTTCATATTCCGAATATCCCACTCGGGATGTGCTGACTGGAAAGCCTCGGATAACCGCGACGCCGCTTCCCCGATAATCTCCATTTGGCGAATCACGCCATCTTGCAACAGATCATTGGTGTCAAACATCGCCCGCGTCACCCCCTGGAGCCGCCGTCGAATCTTGGTAACGGCTTCCTGGATATGACTCAGATACAGTTGATCCTCATGCCTCGACATAAATGGTCCGCGCCTCCTTGAGCACCGTATCACGAATCGTCGCATCCAACAATTCCGGCTTGACCAAATCGACTGAACGCCCCCAAAGGTCCGCAAGGTCAAGATTCAAAGCAATCCATTGAAAGCCTCGTGCGGGAGAATCCAGACGGAGTGTGCATAAGACGTCAATATCGCTCCCCGAAGAAAAATCATCCCGCACCACGGACCCAAACAACGCCAAACGTGTCACTCCGTAGCGCTGACAAATAGTCCGCACCCGATCAAGTTTCAGATCGATCGGCCAGGCTCGTTGCGTGTACGCCATCATCCCCACCCCTTCCGCATTGATTGGCAGTTTTATTATACCGAAATCGCCGCCGCCGTCATCTCAGCATGGCTCCGCACCCCTCACGCCACATGACCGTTGCGGTTTATCTTCTCTCCGGGCAGACACGGACCCCATCCATAGCGTAACCTCACCTCATGGGAAGGATTCGTCACCCTCCCCCCCCAACTCCTGCTGCCCCTCGCGAAAATCGTTCTACTCCCCTGAAGGGAATGCAAAGCAGTCTATCCCTTATGGACCCCGGTTCCCTCTCGGCGTTGCTCCTTTGGCAAATTTTTTCCCACACCCCAGCAGGATCATTCCCCCAGGATGTCGAACTAGTGACTGAGAACAAATGAAGGATTCTCTCCGAATCCGAAGAAGGAAGGCGACTGTCATGCCCACTTGGGGGCCCTCTCGACCATCGCAAGCCCTGTCACGGATTCACGGACTGCTAGCGGGGAGCATTCTGGCGATGGGGTTGTTGTTGGGAGGGGTGGCACTGTGGGCCATTCTGAGCATTCCGGATCCGGACCGGAGCCGGTTGTGGATCGCCCTCGCCGTCGATAGCGGGCTGTTTACGGTGCTGATGCTCGGCTTGCAGTGGGTGGTCTGGCACCGGTTGGTGGCCTTTTGGCAACGTCGGGCCACGATGGATGATCTGACCGGCCTCTTGCGTCCCGGGGCCTTTTGGGCTGGCACCGAAGAGGCGGTGCAGATCCGGGGACAGCGGCCCTGGGTCATTGTGTATGCCGATCTGGATGATTTTAAACGGATTAACGACCAGTATGGGCATGGCACCGGGGACGCCGTGTTGCAGACCTGGGGCCGCATTTTGCGAGATCAGGCCCGACAAGAAGATAGCTTGAGCCGGTTGGGCGGCGAAGAAGTGGGCTGGTGGCTGCCCCAGACCACCTGTGAGGAAGCCCGGTTGGCGGTGGAACGGGTGCTGTGGTGTTGTCAGACAACGCCGGTGGATACGCTCCCCGGTTTTGCCTTTTCCGCCGGCTTAGCCCAAGGACAGCCGGGGGAAAGTGTCTGGGAAGCGGCCCGGCGTGCGGATTTGGCGCTCTACGCGGCGAAGCGGGCCGGGAAAGGCCGAGTGCTTGGAGACGGGACAGGCGAAGAATCATGAATGCAAGAGCAGGATTTAGCAGGATTTTCCCGTATTCATCCCGAATCTTTATGATGAGGTGCGTATCGTACCAGGAAGGGGAAGGAAGAGATGACGGACACCGGCGCTTATGGAGAAATTTTTGTCGGGGATCAGAAAGTTGCAGGTTTTAAAAACTGGACGCGGGACCAGCATTGGGAGTCCTCACAACCTTCACAGGTGGGAGGATCCCCTGTTTCCGTCCCCGGAATGCACTGGACCACGCTATCCGTGACGCAATTAACGTGCTTTGACAACAGTGAATCCTTTTATCGAGCATTGGATGACTCACGGTCTACAGAGCAAAGGTTTTCGGTGACGTTGTACGATCACCTAGCCGGCCAGCTGGTCGTGCACTATGCTGTCGCCCAATTCCTGGTGCCGCCTTCTCAGCACAGCCCGAAACCGATCTGGGACGCGACAATTCATATCGTGTCCGAGTCATAGCGTTCTGACGGCCATCGCCGTGCAACTCTCGCGTTGTGGTCTTGAATTGGCGTAACCATCATCACATAATCATCAAGGATGTTCCATGCGAATTGGAGATCGCCAACACCATTTCCGTTACCGTTACGCGACTTGAATGGATCGAAGAATTTAAAAAGGGGGCCTTCTGTGAATGGTTATCAGTATGTCTTTGTGGGGCATGTACTCCCGGCGGCCGCCAATGTAACGTTTCCCTTGCGAGAATTTAATATCGATACGGGGTCGGTTGACGGATGTATTAGCGGGACTATGGATGTAACCCATTCGGACATTACCATCAAATTACAGCGCACCGAACAGATTCGCGATCTTGTAATGGTCAAGGGCCGCCTACAACGCATGGCTCTTATCACGACAGCGGCCTATGGGTTTTCATACGGATTAGGACTAGATGTAGAAATAACCAAAGAAATAGGACAATCCAGCCCTCCATTTGTGTTTGTGAAATCCTGCACTGAAATAGCCTCCTGTGGAAACCCGGATGAAGTTTCGCTCTATTGGAATTTGACTGACGAATTCTCCCCATCTAGTCGCGTTTTGCGTTTGGCCCTAATTAATTATATGAGGGCCATCCGAGACCCTGAGGAAGCTATCATGTTTTGTTTTCGTGCCATTGACGCCATACGTCATGAGCCAAAATTTGCTCCACCCAAGGCCACTAAGGACCAGACTTGGAAAAATCTTCACGCCGCATTAAATTGCGATCGGAGCTATTTTAATGATCTGACAGGTTTAGCTGAACGTCACCGCCATGGAGAACAAGTGATTCCTTCGCATGAGGAATATGCCGCTGGGCTGAAAACAGCGCACAAGGTCATTCAGCGATATGCAGAGTACTTGACCTCTGGCAAAGTGAACTTATCTCTAAACGACTTCCCTCAACTAAACACGTCAGAATTTCATTCTGACGTGTCAGATACGAATACGACTGCAAGTAGCTCGGTGTCCTCAACTAGCGTCACAAATGTAACGGTCAGTAACGCCTTCTTGTACAAACACTCTGATTAATATAGAAACTGCACATAGCGCAGGCGGTATGATCGGAATGTCTCGGAAGGAACTCACTTTCAAAAATGGAGGCCATTTCATGGCAACTAACTGGATAAAAGCGTAGCAATGTCTTGCCCGTGTTCAAACTGCCGCAGTATTGTAGATTATACCTCATTGCATCCTACACACAAGTTGCCCCATGTGATAAATGCACAGTGCCGCGACAACCACCATGCCCTCGAACTAACATTTAAGACGCACAGTGGGCCGCCATCGGCACGCTGCCTGTCGTAGGCCGTCAAATTCTTTTAAAGATATCGCATCCAGTACGACTTGCATGGAGTGCATACAACCAGACGGGACGTAGCAATTACAGGTTGCTCCCTGTCTGATTATATGCACCGAGAGGACACCCCGCTCTTGCTGACTATCTATCTATCGACAATCTTTCTCCCCCTCCAGCATCATACCTGAATCTGCTTAATAATCAGATGTCAACGGAGGTTCGATACCTCCCGTGTATATTTTCTGACAAAATTAAACCATGCTCTACACGAAAGCTCCCTCTAGACAGTATACTGGGAGTAATAAAATCTTAGGAGTGACCCGTGAATGGCTCGCAATACACCCAATAATGGCGCCAATATCGGCTTTGAAGAAAAACTCTGGCAGGCCGCTGACAAACTCCGCAACAATATGGATGCCGCGGAATACAAACATGTGGTCTTAGGTCTCATCTTTTTGAAATACATCTCCGATGCTTTTGAAGAACACCATGCCGAATTGTTGACTAAAATGGCGGAGGGCTATGATCCGG
>JAKACM010000046.1 GCA_021821465.1 Bacillota bacterium | reverse complement strand
CGCCATAAAGGCCAGAATATCCTGCTAATAATAGAAATATTTTACTAACCTTACACTTAACACCCTCGGGAAGCCTTTTGGGGTCTGACTTTCCGCTATCGAATTTTTATAACGGCGAAACTCCAGTAGTAGTATCGCTGATACTGGGACGCATCTGAGAATTATCTACCTTGTTCTTCGGAGATACCGAATACAACCGACAGCTTGCGGAGTTTTCGGTAGATATCACTACCAAGTTGGGCCCCCAACCATGCCAGAACGACATAAGGGTTGAAAGATAATCGCATAGCAGACTGCAATGCATGCTTCCCCATGCTTGCATAACCACTTTTCATTAACTCGTCTCCAGCCAGCAAAAATTGGTTTGCCCCAATCCGAGGGCAGCAAGCCGCAAATCCGTCAAGATGTTTCGAAAGGATCTGATAAAAAGATCGAAAATCCTTACGACTATTTACTCCACCTGGAGACCAATGACTAATCACTAGTGGCTCATCTGCGAACTGGAAATCATAACGACGCGCAATCCTCAAAGCTATATCCCAGTCCTCTAACCACGTAAGCGTTTCGTCAAATAGTCCCACTTCGTTGAGAATATTCCGGCGAATTAGTAGGGTCGGGGTGCCTACTATGTTACCCTTAAGTAACTGCGGGTATATGTTGCCCCTAACCTGCATCTCATCCACATGTGGCGGACAATATTCCTCTGTTTTGCTGATAAATCCTGTATAACTCGCGCCGATGGGTCGCTGGATAGACGGCGTTGCTTCCATCAGATTCAGTTGAACGCTTAACTTCTCTGGTAACCATTCATCATCACTGTCTTGAAATGCAATGAATTCCCCCTCAGCCGCCTGAATCCCGATGTTTCTAGCTCGACATGCTCCAGCATTATGTTTCAGTGTGATAACTTTGATTCCGGCAGAACTATATGACGCTAGAACTTGCAAGGTGTCATCCGTTGACCCATCATCCACTATGATCAATTCAAAATCTCGAAAGGTTTGGTTAAGTATACTCTCAATGGCCCGAACGAGAACATGGGCTCGATTATGTGTTGGCACCACTACGCTAACCTTAGGCAATTTTCATCTCTCCACCCTTTCCTTGTCTCTGTGACGCAATCCCAAAAAACTCACATCGTAACCCCTATAGCGATAAACCCAAGATGCTAGGACAATATTCATGAGCGCCATACTTCCCCCTGTAGCTATCGCTGACCCATTGAGTCCCATAATCGGAATTAACAAGTAATTCAAAGCCACATTTAGAATGGCTTCAGTTCCCAAAGATATGGATAGAATCTTGGCTTGATTGGTCATTGCTAAAAACGGTGCCAGGCTCCCGGTGCTTGCGTTAATTACCCGTGCCACACTTAGAATCACTAGAGCAGTAGCCCCATAGGTAAAAGCCGGGCCAAAAAGCAGGCCCAAAAGCACCCGCCTGAGTACTATAAGAATTGTGCAGCCGATCAAGGATATTAGAAGAGCTAACCGTGAGGTCATCGTTAGCACTTGCTTAAGATGCGCGATTTCCCCTTGTGCATAAAGGGTTGCCAGAGTTGGTTGGCTCGCTGTAACTATCGCACTCAGAGCCAACACTAACAACAGTGCACCACGTGTCGCTGCCGTGTATATACCCGCCGCTGCCGGACCCTTCATTACTCCCAAAAGAAAGATATCTGCGCGTAAGTTGATAGTCGTAAACATACCGTTGACAAGAAAGGGTGCAGCATTATAGAGCCAGGCGGGAAATCGAATCCGGATGAAAGTACTAAAAAATTCGCGAGGAACTGCCCTAAAAAACTGAGCAGCTTGAACAATAGTCAATATAAGCGTTAGTCCTATCTGGCAATCTAGAACAGTTGAAATACTGATTAAACCACTCGACCAATGTATCCATGATACAAAAATTAGAAGGAATAATGGAACCCCTAAACTACTGGGAATCAAACTGGCAACGACTTTGTTTAGACCTTGTAGTGCGCTTGTTATTAACCCACTCTCGACGGTTAAAACCATTAATATTATAGCCAACAACAAATCTTTCTTAAACCCCGAGTTCTGGTGGAAATGTCCTAACCTTAATCCGATTATCCATATAAGGAAGCCAAGTACACTACTGGCGGTTAAAGTTAAGATAGCACTATGAAGAAGGAGTCCTTTAACAGACTTCCAATTCGCCGTAAGTTTCCAAGTTGCGGTCTGCCGAAGCAACAAGGTTGAAAACCCTAACCCACCCATAACTCCCGCAATACCGGTTATGGCCAGTACATAACTATAGATGCCAAATTGTTTCGGGCCGAACCAATGTGTGAGTAGTACACTTGTAACAAGGCCAAACACAGCTGACCCAATCTGAATAACAAAGGTCATATATGCAACTTGCCGGATTTGACCCATTACTGGATATTTCTTAATGGCCAAATAAATGACTCCTCTGATGCTCACGCAAAAGTTGTTGTACGTACTTACCGCTTTAGTTTACAGAATCTCACGCCGGGTAGGCTATGTTTCATACACTTTTCGGCAGTCGAAGTGAGACGTAAATCGTGATTTAAGGGCTGATATAGTTTATCTCTCTCGGTGCATAGTGCTCCCAAATTCATACCCGAGTCCCACAAGTGCGTAGAAAACGACGGTACGAATAGCCAGCTGGCCATTCCTCCATGTATCCTAGCGTACGGCCATTCACGTTCATGCTCAGAGTAGCTAAAGACCAGTTTCCGTTCTTCGAGAGTCGTTCAACAGATGATATTGATAGACAACACATCCCTAAAGTACATTCGCGCATTATAGATCCTTCCCGCAACGGCTGGAACAAAGAGACCGCATCTCCCCTGTCTGTGTTCTTATTCGTTATCGTACAGAGGGTTCCGAGTCCGCCGCCAATTCACGACGGTGCGAATCACGTCCCAGTTGACCTGATCTTTGTGGGTCTCAATCACCTCGAATAGCGACTGAATCAGGGTATCCGACAATAAGTGGGGGATTAAGCCCAAATCCACCAATTTGGTGTTGCGCGCTTTGTAATAGTGAGTCAAGGCCTCGGTGCGGGGGTCTTCCAGCAATTCCACGTGGGCTGCTCCCGGGTAGGTGTGGGCGACTAATTCCGCTAACTGCTTAATCGAAAATTCTTCGGTAAATTGATTGAATACCCGATATTCTCCCGGTTCCGGCGGATTTTCCGCCGCAATTTCAATGCAGCGCACCGTGTCCCGAATATCCAACAACCCGCGGATCTGTTCTCCCACCCCATAGACCGTGAGGGGATGGCCTAAGACGGCTTCGATACAAAACCGGTTCAACACCGTGCCGAAGATTCCGTCATAATCCAATCGGGTCGCCAGATCCGGATGCAACACCGTTTGTTCGGTTTCCACGCCATAGACAATGCCTTGGTTTAAATCCGTGGACCGCAGTCCGAAGTTCTTGCAGGCAAAGAGGATGTTATGGCTGTCATGCACTTTGGATAAATGATAGAACGAACCGGGCTGTTTAGGGTAGGGCAGCACGTCGCGGCGGTCCCGGTGTTCCACCTCCAAAAAGCCTTCTTCAATGTCAATATTCGGCGTGCCGTATTCCCCCATGGAGCCCAGCTTAATCAAATGCATGGCCGGATTCAGATCCGCCATCGCATAGAGCACATTGAGCGTGCCCGCCACATTATTTACCTGCGTGTAGACGGCATGCTCGCGATCAATCATGGAATACGGTGCCGAGCGTTGTTCCGCATAATGAACAATGGTCTCGGGGGCAAAATTCTCGAGCATCCGATACACAAACCCCGCATCGGTCAAATCACCGACATAGACGTTCATTTTGCGCCCGGTGACATCGCGCCACGTTTTCACCCGGTGTTGCAAAGACGCAATGGGCACGAGACTTTCGGCACCCAATTCATAATCATATTGGCGACGGACAAAATTATCGGCCACCGCCACCTCATGCCCTCTCGACGACAAATACATCGCGGTGGGCCACCCCAAGTAGCCGTCTCCGCCCAAAATCAAGATTCTCACGCGTTGTCCCCCTACGTCAATTAGTATTTACACTACATTCGAATGCTTTATCACCCTAACACACAAGTTTTCCAGTCCTTACTGATCTCGTCATGCTAGGGTAGCACCACAAAAATTGCACAAATAGACACTACAACGTTGTCTCATAATAATCAAAGAAACCTTTTCCTTTCTTCCAGGTTTTCATCCACCATAGTCCGTGCCTATTGAGATCGTGCACCAAGGGGTTCGTGCATATCAATAGGTCAAGCGCCAGCGTTGATAAATGAGCCGGAGCGTTGTGCCCGCTATTTCTCCCATAGAACAGGATGGGATAACAGCGTGAGTGCTTCCTCCTATCGACGATGGGGACGGTGCGCGCTGCCATTGCCCATGAAGCCACCGATAGAGGGTCACACTCCATTCCAAAGCGTGAATCCGCCGCCAGGCATTGCGCACATCATTGGGAGACAGATGTCGGCTCACCGCCGGATCGGCGAGCAAGCGGCTCAGTGTCATCATTTCATAAGATACCAATTGACCACTGCGTAAAAAATGCGAGGTTTGTGTGCTCTGATCCACATGCTGGTAGACAATGGCTTGGGGTTCAAACCAGATGGGTTCACGGGCCGCAATACGCGCAAAGGCTTCATAATCTCCTGCCCAGGGATTGTCGGAAGCAATGCCTCCCACGGCTCTCAAAGCTTCTCGCCGCATCACCACCGATGAGTACAATCCGTATAAATTGCCATTGGCCAAGGCGCGGGCCACGGTGGATCCCGGCGCATACTGACCCTCCAACGGGATGGCATAGGGAACCCTCCGCTTTGTCCGGGGATAGAACAGGACCCGGCGTCCACATAGCAGACCCAAACCACCCCTCTGCATACCGGTCTTTCGCATACGTTCGAGAAAATCAGGAGCCAATTGGTCATCAGCGGCTAATAACAGCACATAGGGAGCCTGACCCTTAGTGGCGGCATAAGAAAAATTCCCTGCCAACCCTCGGTTATGCGCATTTCGTTCGCACTGAATCCGTTCGTCCTGGTTTGTTAGCATTTGCGCCACATTCCACGCACTATCCGTGGATTGGTCATCGATGATAAAGAGTTCCCAGTTGGGGTCGGTCTGAGCCTGGACGGATCCCACTGCCCGCAACAACAACTCCGCCCGGTTAAAGGAGGGTATGGCGATGGAAATCCACGGCCTGGCCATGGTGCTCACCTCGTTCCCTCTCATTATGGACTCCCGAGAAAGCGGTCGTTCCCGAATCCTCCTCCCCCAGATTCCGGGTCTCGGCCACCACATACAAAGGCCGCTGGCGGCCTTGTTCCACAACCCGGGCCAGATACTCGCCAAAAATCCCCAAGGCACCCAGTTGCAACGCTCCTAACCACAGCAGCGTCACCATCACGGACGTCCATCCCAGAACCAAACTATGGGGAAACATTAGTTTTTGTCGAATCAGCCAGAGGCTAGCCAAAAAAGCCACAGCAGACACGGCCAGCGCCCCCCGTCTCACCCACCTTAAGGGTTCTACGGAGAAACTCGTCACGGCGTCCAGGGAGAATCGCCACATTTTGTGCCAGGGATACTTGCTCGTGCCCGCTGTCCTGGGTTCGCGCACGTAAGCAATGCCAATTTGCCGAAACCCTGCCCAGGACGCCATCCCCCGGATAAACCGATGGGCCTCCGGCATACTGTTTAAAACATCGACGACACGGCGGGACATGAGGCGAAAGTCGCCCACATCGGCCGGAATCGGCACATCACTCAATTGGCGTAGAAAGCGATAAAACAAATGCGCAGTAACCCGCTTCCCCCAGGATTCTCCCTCTCTCTGGGCGCGCACCCCATAGACCACGTCATAACCCTGCTCCCACATCGCGACAAAACGCGTGATCACTTCCGGTGGATCCTGTAAATCCGCATCGATCAAGACCACCGCATCCCCTGACGCATAACGCAAACCGGCACTCACCGCCAGTTGATGGCCAAAATTCCGCGACAATATCACCACCTTCACGGCCGGATCCTGCGCCGACAAAGTTGCCAAATACTCTCCCGAGTGATCGTTCGACCCATCGTCAACAAATATCAACTCGTGTATCCAGGGGTGCATCACCGTTTTCAGTCGTGCGTAGGTGTGGCGAATAATGGCTTCTTCATTAAATACCGGAATGACTACACTGATCATCCATTCGGACATCTCTTCCCGTTCCTTTCTCCGCTCCGCGGGTTCTGCATCGATTTTGCCATTCGTTTTTCATCCACTGATCCACTGAAAAAATCCGACTTGTCATGAAGAGTTCTAGCCGTAACCGGTCTTAGTGATACCAACGCGATAGACCGATACGGCTTCGTGCCCAGGCGTCCACACTCGCACCTCAATATTGTTCGGGACTTTTAATGTCGAGGGGACGGATTGATAATGAAACGGCCCCGTTCCCGCAGTACGATGATGCGAAAATGTGTGAGCCACCCTAAAGGCAACCCGCAAGGTGTTCCGACCGTGCGTCGCGACAAAGGTCTTGCGTGCCAACCATTCATGAATTCGGTCATTCCACACGCCCACCTGAATGAGACCGTTGCTTTGCAAGGACACGTAGGCTTGGTACGTTCCTCGATCCAGCGGCCAATAGGCTCCCTCCATGACATCACCCGCCCTTGACCCGTCTGCGGCCAGATGCCAGTGTGTCGCCGATCCCGACAAAATCCGGCGTCCTACGGCTGTTTTCAGAGGCCATGCCGGCAACACCTGCACGGCGTTAGGAATGGAGATACTACGCATGGTGCTAGGCGCTTTCCACCGAAAGGCCCAGACACCGCCCTGGTCCGTCACCAGTTGGGCGTGCAAATGGTCTGCCAGATAAGCGATGCGCGTCAATTCTTCAGCGGGAAAGGTTTGTTGAATGCCCTGATAAGGCAAGACAATAAATTCGAGCGTTTTGCTCTCGATGGGGATCGTCGACCCAAACGTATGGACATTTTGGCGGGCTGCAAAGCGCCCAATGACGGCTTGAGAGGCCACCACTTCAGCCCCTGCCGAAATGGTCTGCCGCAGATGCTGCAAGGTTTTGCTCGCATCAACCGTCAGCAACGCCGTCCGAAACCGCAGTCCTCCGATACCTACAACAAACCAACCAAGAAGATTGGCCAGAACAAGCGCTCCCACCATTCGACTCAAGGCAGGGGATTTCTGCGCCATCCCCACCAAAACGGCAACCGTGCCCACCGCAAGCAAGGCGTAAGCAGAGGCGACAGCCCACCCGGGTTGAAAAAACTGGACGCCACCCAAGCTTGCTTCGAAGAGCACTAATCCTGGCACACACAAACCAATGGGAGAAAAAATCCCAATAAACCCCGATGGTGCGATATTTGCGTACCAGTTTAGGCGCTGTGACCAGAATAATTCCCACCCTGTCCGAGACCATGGACCCAGCGACCAGAGAGAAGACGCCCATCTTGTTATGCTATGCGGAGGCAACGCACCTGCACCGCCCGACCAGGAAAAGCCGACACCCCCGAGGCCGTGATAAAAAAGATGTTGTTCCCCAATAAATCCTAATAATCCCAGCAAGCCGACCACGATTCCTTCACGCCATTGGCGCCAAAGTACAAGAAGAACGCCTACGGCGACTAAGTACGTCACCGACACGTCGCTGGTGATAAAACACAGTCCCGCAAACATATATCCCCATAGCACATGCTTGCGATAGAATTGCCAGACAGCGGCCGTCACAAAGAATGCCTCCAACGTGTGGAAATGAAAATCAAAAATATTGGCCGCATAGACCCAGGGATTCAACACCAAGAGCAATAGACCGAGCCACGCGATCCATCCCAGAGATTGTCGTTTCGGTTCCGGCTGCCTCTTCACAATATCCCGAATCATGCCGAAAGCCACCGCCTCGGTCGCTACGGTGGCCACATCCTGCACGATCAATAGCGTTATACCGTGCGGGTAAATAAAATACAGTAAGGCTAAGGGCCACATGATCCATTCCAAGTGATTTTGCCAAAAGTACCCATGCACCGACGTAAGATACGGATTCAATTGTCCATGGGCAATCAAAAACCACGCCTGGTAAAATTCCATAAAGTCTTTCGTCAGATCAAAATGTGTATAAAGAATAGTGCTCAAGCGGATTAAGATCACCGCCTGCCCGATAAATAACCCGGTGGCCACACGCACCAACATGGTGTCCCGAAACAGGGAACGCCATGTCCATTGCGGTATGTCCTCCACGTCATGATGATTCAAAAACGGAGTTGTGAAATCCATGGTTCCAGCTCCTTACACATCTCCTACAGTAAAACGTCAATTCCCTCTGCAATTCGTCTCGGAACTGGCCGCTTCGACAATAAGCACCGACACCATAACGAATCAACGTTTTTCGGCATAACGAGAGTTCCTAGGCCACCTGCCTCAGCTGTGCCTGTGCACGCTGACCCAGTACACATCTACGCTGCCTTGCCCAGCAGTCCATACGCGTACTTCGATATTATTGTCTAGCGTCGGAACGACCGGTTGATAGCGAAAGGGACCAACTCCGGCAAAAATATTTCGGGGAAATTGCCGGGTGAGGGCAAAAGGAACCCGTACTTGCTGCAGACCTTGCGTCTTGGGCAAGGTCCGCCGCGCCAGCAACAGATTTCCGGTATCATTCCACACTTCCACGTGAATCGGACCGGTCGCCCGCACAGACACCGCAGCCGTATACGATCCCCGGGCCAGCCGCCAGTAATCCCCGGTGAGAACATAGCCTGGCTTATGCAGGGATTGACGGCGCCATTGAGATGGGGAGCCTTGCAGCAGGGCATGACCTGCCTGACTTTCTACGGTCCACGCCATGATGCGTGATGTCCTGGTAGGCCATGTCAAATGAGTGACCCCCTTTGGCGGATGCCAGCGAAAAACCCAAATTTGATTCTTGTGGGTCACTACTGACGCATGCAAGACGTTGACCAGATATGCCATACGTTGGGCAATATTCTCATTGTTAAGGAGATTAATGCCTTGGTACGGTGAAATAACAAAGTACACCTCAGGCCCACGAATAGGAATGCCAGAATACAAAAAGGGATATACCCTATTGCGATCCACAAAACGACCAAGGATGCCCTGTGATGCCACAACTTCCGCATTAGGTGGAATTATTCGCAATGCTTCCTCTAATGTATGAGAACCCTTCGCCGACGCCATTGTATATTTGGTTGGCAAGGCCTGGTAGCCCATAAAAGCCCAACCGATAGCGTTAACCGCTATCAAAGTCACCACCATGTAACCCACCCAACGGTGCCATATGTAGGCACGACTGGCCCACACGATTGAGCCCACAAGAATTAATGCCCACACCGCACTCGTACTGGGACTAGGTTGGGTGAATACCGACGACCCGGCAAGAGCAGTTTCAAGAAATACCAATAATGGTACCAATCCCCAGATGCTGATCAAGCCTACGTCTCCTACAGTACCTAAATTGGCCCATACATTCCCTCGATTACTCCACCAAGAATTTAATAAATGACCTGGGTGTGTAACCAAAGCTAGCAAACCTTGCACGGATTTGGGCAAATATTCCTGCAGCAGAGGAAGTTGCGCAGATCCTGCTTGGACCGGTGCCGAGTGCGACCCAAACACGAAGCCTAGTCCTCCGACTCCTAAATGTTCTGAAAAGACAAACCACCCGAGACCCAACAGAGCTACAATAAGGCCATCCCGTCGCAACTTGCGATCCATGAAAAAGATGGTTGCACCTGCTGGAACGAGGTACGTGGTGGATACTTGACTCGCAAGCAGGGTACAAATCATTAGAATGTAACCCCATCGACGACGGCCATCATAAAAAGCCCACAGGGATACCGTAATTAAACAGGCTTCAATGGCGTGAAAGTGAAAATCGAAGCTCTCAGCCCAGTAAGTCCACGGATTCATTACCAACAAAATCAGTGCAGTCCCTATCAAAAATCGCTTCCAACTCTCCGACGTGGGAGAGGATTTCACCAAACGGACTATAATCAAAAACGCAAACCATTCGGTACCAATGGCTGCACAATCTTGGACAAACAACAATATAGGCCCATTTGGCCATACCCAATACAGCATGGCTAACGGCCACATTAAGAGTTCAAAATGATTACGCCAAAATGGTATCCCTGCAACCGTCAAATGCGGATTCAACTGCCCGTGAGCCAACATCCAAAATGCTTGTTCAAAAATCCCATAATCGACCGTTAGTCCAAAATGCGTATATTCTCGGTAACTTAAGATCCCCAGCACCAACAACTGCAGACCCATCAACCCGAGTGCCACTCTCCGCAAGCTCCATCGGAACCGTATAGCCTCGACCCTAGGTTTTACTCCCGTCATGACCTTCGCGTCATGCTGTTCCATGAACTACCTGCCCCTTCACTTCCTCATCTCTTCAAGACTACGTGCATCAACAGGACTCGTGACAGTCTTGATTACTTACATGTCTCCATCTCGGCTACACAGTCATCATTCGAACGAACCCGACATTACGGAAAGTGTGCCAATCCGTCATAGAACCTGACTCCTCATCATTTCACAAATCGCACAGGAACCATTTGCGAAAAACCGAAGGGATAAAAGTTCTGGCTGTTGACTAAGTTCGCCTCGTAATAAATCGGATCCGAAGTGGGGGTCACATCCTTGACGGTAAACCGCGCCTGACCCAAATTATTTGTCACAGCTTTTACAGGTGTTTGGCCCACAAACCCACGATTGATTACACTTTGCCCCGTTTGGGGACCACGTTGGGCATAAATCACCTGCCCAAAATATACGGGAATACCCCCAGCCTGCACTGGCTGGTTCCAGCGGTTGAGAATTTGGACCGTGAACACAATGACATGGTTCTTGGGCACCGGCTTATTCACCGCACTTGGCACCACACTCAAATGCCAGGCATTGGGCAAGACAATCGGCGTTCGAGTCACCGTCTCGCTCTTCGCCGTGAATGCCATGATCTGAAACCCGCCGGAAATAGGCGGCATCGCTCCGAAATTGGGAGCAGCCAGCGTATAAGTTGCACTCTGATGCGGTCCCAGCGATGACGGGCCTTGGATAGGCGTCCAAAAAGCTGTCATGACCCCCCCGATATTTGCGGTAAAGTGGGGATGCACCGCCTGATTCCCATGGTTGGTCGCCGTCACCGTCACCCGATCCACCGTGGCTAATTGGCCACTGGTGTGGAGCCCATCCAACTGCAACCCGACGGGGCCCGGTAATGCCACGGCTGCCGCCATCAAGATGAGTGACAGCCCCACTCCCCCGATAACGACCTGTTTTCTCTTTGGTGTGAGGGGCGTTCGAATTTTGGGCGACCTAGTGGTTGCCACTGCAACCACTGTCACAGGAATCAGCATCAGCAGATAGCTGGCAAAAGAACGCGTCGCAAAAAACAATGCTATCGCCGGAAAAAGAAACGTCAAAGATTTCAACCGAGGATAAGTTAGAGGATAGACCACAAGCAAAAAGAGAAGAATCACAATACTGAGCCAAGTGAACGCGTGCAGAGACCCACTCCCCCATGGCTCAAATAGGCTCAGAGTGATCAGTCCCTGGCCATCAGGAACAGTCTTACTGAGTAACGGTGCCAGCACCCCGCCCAACCACGTCCCAGGATTATCCACAATAAACGGCAAGTTCGGCACAAAGAATACAACCCCGCTAATCCAGGTATAACGCCAGACCATCCTGATGATGCTCTGCCGATTCATGCCGAGTGCTCGGGCTTCGCCGATGAATCCCATCACCAGAAACGGCCAAATTATCCACGGAGTTTGCTTAATGCCCAAGGCCAGGCCCATCACGATGGGAGGCCAGATCGCTGCCCATCCCCGTGCCTGGGGATAGCGATCCCACCCCCAAGCTGCCAACACCAAAAAGGGAATGTATAACGCATCGGTCACCCCGCCTTGAGCGAAACCAATATAGACGCTCAGACTGGCTAAGACCAATATCCAAGGGCGCACTCTTCTCGGCACCAAGGCGAAAGCCAGCACCATGCCTACTGCCCATGCCAAGACATTGAACCACACGGCGACCTGATTGGTCCACCCCAAAGCAATCGCCGGAGCATACATTTCAAAGGCCAAAGCGGGATACGAAAGAAGAGTAACCGGTTTGCCACTCAAGGTCCAGGTAAATCGATCCGGAGAGACTTGATAAGCATTGAAGGCAGCCGCTAAAGAACGGCCGTAAGGATTAATGCCGTGAACCCAGAGGGTAGCGGCCCATTGATCGAATGCCATTTCATCTGTCATGTAACTCGGGTTACTCACAATCTGCGTTCCGGTCCAAAAGAGGAGTCCCGCCACCACCAAAATGACGGCCACCCACTCAATGATTCGCCAATGAGAACGATTACGGACCAACGTGGCTAATGATACCAAGGCCAAGCCTGTTCCGGAGAGAATGGTGGAAGGCAAAGGAGCCCATGCGGCCACCGTCCCAGATCCCCAAAGGCGCAATCCCCACGTAATCAAGACGATTCCGACCATCATCCAGCCAATTTGTATGTGTCGTGCCCAACGGGAGCCGATAATTGCTGATGGCGCCGGACGCTTTTCGGACATCAGTGATGGTGACTTCATAACTTGATCTATCCTCCCAGCTGGGTAATTTCCTGGACATTCCCGTAGGCCGCAGTCCCCACAACAACATAGAGAGCACGCCCATTGGGGCTCATAACAATTTGACGGGAATAAGCGGGAGCCGCCAGAACATGTGACACGCTTTCCGTAGACAACGACACGACAGCGATGTTGCGAATATGATGGCGACCCTTGAGCACATAAAGCGTGGTTCCGGCCGGATTGATCACCAGACTGCGGCCGGACTGACCGATTGAAAACTGACTCACCATCTGATGCGGCGATTTAGTCGACCATTCCGTGACTTGTCCCGTGGTACTCAGAGTATACACATGCCGACCTGTTGGCGATGGAGCCAAGCTAACCGTCGTGGACGGCACCGACCAAGTTCCACTCACAGCCAGATGAGATCCTGTCGTGACCATCACAGCCTCACTTCTATGAGCCGCTGTCAGGCACACAAAGTAGAGATGATGTCCTGTCTGCCCCGACATGCCGGCTATAGCAAAGCCGGGCAGCGAAAGGGAACCTGTTCGCTTACCCGAGGTAGCTGAACGCCACACTATCTGCGGTGTTGATCCGTTTTGCATAGTGAAGAGTGGACCCGATGCCACTTGACCTACCAACGATGTGCGAGCATTCAACGCGATGCCGCTTCCCACAGTGTGGTGAGTAAGTTCCAAAGGGAAAAGTGCTTGAACATGCTGATTACCCGCCAGTACCCACATCATGCCGTTCGGAGCCGGCATACTGGCCATTTCCGTTCCTTTAGGTGTAGGATAAATGCGGGAGATATGTCCCGTCTTCGAAGCAACAACTGGTGCCGAACCACCTTGCGCATTAACTCCGCATGCGCTTACCAGCCCAGCAAGTACACTCATGGCTACGATTCTTAGTCGATATCGACGGTACATTTACGACCCCTTTAAAAGTAAATTCCGTTCCCCGACTACCGCCCTATAGGGTTATTCATTCGGTATTGGCTTCAAAAAACATCCTCTCGGCTGATCACTTAAGTAGATAGCAACATGACCGACGAAAAGGCCGATCCTTTCATTAGCACTCCCATTGGAAAAAGCGGGAGGGAGAGCCCCTCCCGCTGAGAACGAACACGAGATGTTGCGGTACCGACTATCAGTAGGTCCAGAAAAAGCCTGTGAAGCCGCTGGGTGTCGGTGTGACGCTACTGACTTGACCGGCTGGTTTACCAGACGTCCCGGAGATGTTCAGTGTGGTAGTTCCAGTACTGCTGTAATATGGAAACCCACTAACCTGGAATGTCAAGTTTGCTTGCCCTTGACTGTTGGTGGTAACGACCACACTGGGATTACTCGTGGTAAAGCCACTACCGGTGTACCCTACTCCACTGGACGACCCACTCACCGACGAATATCCGAGAGATATTGTGGGAGAAGCCAGAGCCACATCGAACAACGGCAATGGTGTGGCCACGGTATTACTGCTGATGCTTGACGTAATGGTACGCCCATTCACGGCCGTTAACCATGCGTTGCTGTTGGTGCCACTGGCTGCTAAGGTGATCTGACCGAAGCTCACCGGGTTGCCGTTGGCATCAAGGGCTTGAACCGTCACATTCTGGGAGCTCGTGACACTTAGTCCGCTTGCTCCCGTAGGACTAATCGTAGCAGCGGCTGCCGTAGCAGAAGTGGTGGCAACTACACCTGTTGCACCAATTTGGGCGTATCCCAAATTACTCATGGTCGCAGGGTTCCACGCACTGACCCAGAATTCGTTATTTCCAACGTCCTGGCTCACCTCGGAAGTGGGACTGCTTGGGATACCCACATAGGAGGCTTGACCACCCTCCAGAGTCAATGTAACCTGACCTTGGCTGTTGCTGTAGACAAAGAGTCTCCCACTATTCGCATAGTAGAGACCTGCATTAGCGGTCGGATTAACATAGCCTGCAGACGACAACGAGGTTCCGGCTTTAACCAGCGGATACGCATCCGGAAGATTTCCGTTCATTAGGCTTGTGCCGTCGACTTTTGTCACCCACAGTGCGTTGTTGGAGGTTGGACTGTTAAAGTATCCCGAGTAGCCGGATGGAATGGATCCATCAAAAGCCGTCAAGGCATTAGGCACGGGATTACCGTTGGCATCCAACATTGTTACGGTTTCCGTCGTCGTCTTATTGTTTAAGCTCGTCGCCGGATTCAAATCCTCCGCCGGACTAAAGGTTGCACTAGTTGCCGTCGGTTGGACCTGCTGGGTATACGTTACACTGGCCGAAGCGGCATTGACCGCCTGCGTGCCCGACATGGGCGAAGCTGAGTTTGCTGGCCCCTCCCAGAGGTTATTAAAGCTAGCCGATGCGTTCACGTCGTTGGTCTGGCTTAGAGCATTACTCGTTTCAAACGTCAGGGACGGAACAAATGGCGCAGACGTATTAAACGACGATGGAATAAAGCTGATGTCCGGACTCGTCAAAGTTAAGGCGGTTGAAGCATTCGGTGTGGTGACCGATACGGTATATGAAGGCGCGCCACTCACTTCTTGCAGGGATACAGTCACCTGAACATTGGCTGCAGAATAGTTTGTGCCCCCTGAGTTGAAGTCGTTCCATGACTGCGTGGCGGGGTCATAACTCCAACCGTTGCCGTTCCCTGACAAGGAGACGCCAAAGATACTGGATATCACACCGTTGCCGTTTGTTGACAAGTTGTACGTAATGGACTGCCCCGGTTCCAATACTCCTAAGGATCCTGTTTCGAAGGGAATCGCAGTGTTGCCCGTTGCGCCGTCAGGATTGGAAGTTCCAGACGCAATATTGGAGAAGTAGGGCTCCACAGTGAAGCTCGCATGATGATTCACGGTCACTGTTGTCGAACTGTCTTGGGATTGATAGGTGTTTGGCATCGAAGTCCCGTTGGGTTCAATTCCTAAGGACATCCCCGGCATTTGCGTCGGCCACCATCCTACAAAGGTCGACCCAAGATTATTCGCAGTTACAGAGGACGGAAGCGCCGTTCCCTCTTTCACGCTGCTAGTTTGGCTCGCAGGAACCGCATCGATCATATACGTGTTATATGGCAATCCGTAATTATAGGATCCCGAAGTCACATTTACAGTGTTGGAAGACGATGCTGTCATGGTGTCTAGGGTCTTATTCGCAGAATTCTCCACAGTAAACGACACCATACCGGAAGCCGTGCTCGTCGCTTCGCCGAACTGACTTGTGCTAAAGGGCGTGAAAGTCGTGGAACTCGGTTCTTGCACACTGTTTTGTCGATAGGGTGTCACAGAAGAATTCTGATCCACATGATTCCCTTGTAAGACTACCGATTGACCCGGAACCGGATTCCCTTGGGCATCCACAATCTCCGCAGATATCGTCTCGGCTTTACCGGCAGTTCCAATATACACCGTGTGGTTGTATGCTGCGGCACCAGATTGTGACTGCGTTACTGACGCAACCGTGGGGCTCACAGACGCTCCACTAATCGCTGTTGCCGCACCTTGCAGTGTGGTTACCGTTACCGCGTGGGACGTTTGCATGTCAGCTTCAGCAGTGACTAAAGCCGTGCCCACAGTAGTACCGGCAGTTCCCGTGGCGGTTGCCACACCACTGCCGTTGGTGGTGGCTGTTGTCGCTGTGCCACTAGCAAAGGACACAACTCCTGAATTACTCGACGTGAAAGTAACTGATGCGCTTGGCATCGGATTGCCGTTGGCGTCGGTCACCGCGGCAGTGAACGTGTCGGTACTCTTACCGTTGTTGGTAAGGCTGGAGGCCGTGTCAGTCAATCCAATGTGAACAACGGGCAATACGGTGCCGGACTGGACACTACTATAAAGAGCCCCTTCCGGGTCGTTAATGGCCAGAGGCGACTTAGCATAAGCAATGAACGTGTACGTACCGGATTGCGAAGGAGTAAAGGTAAAGCTGCTAGAACTGGAGTAATTCCCGCTTTGATTCCATGTACCTGAAGGTGTTTTGTACCAGAATTGGTATTGAGCGTCGTATATGTTGGTCGCTGTGGCTGATACGGTAAAGCTATGACCAGCAACCACTGAAGCACTAGGCACACTCAACGACACGGTACTGTTAACAAACACACCATCTACTTGCTGGTTCCCATTGGAACCCAGATTGGTTGCCGCTGAATAATCACCTGTAGCCACCTGAGACGAACTTAAAGCATAAGCTGTTACAAGATAGTCTCCAGATTGACTGGGCGTTAACGTATAGCTATTGTTGGAGGAATAGCCTCCAGCAGCTGTCCATGTGCCATTGGGACTCTCGACCCAGAATTGATATTCCGCGTTGCTGACGGTGCTGGATACCGTGAACGCCACGGATGATCCGACCGACACTTGCGCTGCCACTGTGCTGTGACCCACTTCAGTCAAAGTGATCGTCGGTGCCGTTTGTGCAAACGCACTCGCAGCAGGCAACATCGATAAAATCATCATCGATGATCCCATGGCTAAGCTGCTAACTGTTTTCATAGTTCGTGATTTCATCTGATTCGACAAAACCTCCTCAATCGTGACTCGCGAATGACGTGCACTATACTTGCAAAACCACTCAATATGTGCGAATTTTCAACGAGCACTGTTTTCGTTACGCGGTCCCGTTATCATGATTGCGACCCGGAGCATCCGCTGGATCATGAGTTTCCTCTTTTGCCGTAGAGGGTACATGCGCCAGATAAAATTCCAAAGCAGCATTAATAATCGCCACTTGACTCATGCCCGTCTCGTAGGACCGTTGTTGCAAACGTTCCTTCATGTCAGGCGTAAGCCGAACTTGGAACGCTACAAAGGCTTGGGATCGCCCAAAGTACTTTGCCACAACTGACCCCCCTCACCTCCTAAAACCTACATGCCCCCATGGAGGCCGACGGCCGCACGCGGCATACTTGTGAGACGTAAGCGTCTGGTATGTGATTCATAAAGAATTAGCATATACATGCATGATGATTGGTGAATGCAACATACCAACGAATGTTATATTACAACCTTTTATCGTGAAAAGCTTGGAAATGTGTCCATTTTCTAGGTATTTTTACTCGCCAAGATTCGACAACATCAAACAAACAACCAAATGGTCTTAATGCATTGAGAGTAAAAAATTCTCCAACTTAAACAGGAAAATCCTGTATGTGTGTCGAACCTGTTGCAACGTTACTCGTTTATCAAAAAACTCTAGAGGTGACAAAGTGAAAATGTTATGGAAAACCTTCGGTATTGGGGTTGGAGTTCTGGGTTTAAGCCTACTCAATGTAATCGAACCAAGCCGATTGGTGGCTACAGGAGTCAGGATTCCGGTGAAAGGTTCGTGGGCAGCTGCACAAGGGTTAGGATGGTCTGCTCAAAATTGGTCGGGTTACGCACTGTCCACTAGCGAGGTCAACTCCTTTTACACGATTAGCGGCTCATGGCAAGTGCCTACCGTGAGCGCCACGAGCGTGGCTTCCTCGTCATTCGGATCCAATTGGATCGGGATAGACGGATTCAACAATCCGGATCTCATACAGACCGGAACGAGTGAACAGATGATTAATGGAGTGTCCCAATATGGAGCGTGGTGGGAGATTCTACCACAGTTTGAAACTCCCATAGAGAATATGGTCGTCAAACCCGGCAACATCATGCATGCATCCATTCGCAACTTGGGCAATGATCTCTGGCGGATTACCATACAAAATCTCTCATTACATGAATCCTTTACGACACTCCAACACTACACCGGGCCCGCACAATCGGCCGAGTGGATACAAGAAAGACCACAAATTAACGGCAACCTATCTATCTTGGATCCATACAGCACATTTGATTTTATAAACGCCAGCGTAAATGGCATTAATCCCCAATTGAAACCCTCGGAAGGCGGTGTGATGGTTCAGCATGGGCAACAGGTGTCGACACCATCTTATCCCAGTGCAAGCCAAAATAGTTTTGCAGTGGCCTATGGTTCTCTGATGCCCGCTCCACCCCTTGTCATGCCTGTCCATATCTTTAACACCCAACCCTATCAGGCTCTAGTGGGCCAACCACTGCAAATTTCTGGTTTCGGATTCGGGACCTCAGCAGGATCCGTCACAATTGGGGGTGTGGCCGCCCCGGTACTGAACTGGACACCTAATCTCATTACCGTAACGGTGCCCAACGTCGCTACAGGGCCAGAACCGTTAGAGGTCATGGCAATCAATGGATTGGCAACACGTACCATTGAGGTAGCCCCTTCTCAGAATGTGACGCCAACTATTTTGAATGCCCTTCCGAATCCAGCAATGCCAGGTTCTGTCGTCCGATTAGTAGGAAGAAATTTTGGCAATACGCAAGGGGTTGTGACCCTCGATCACACAGCGGCCCAAATTGACTCGTGGTCCCCATCAATGATCATGTTTACCGTACCCACTTCGGCCGCGGCGGGATCCGCCCCGATTACCTTAACCACTGCCCAAGGCAATACGGTCACCGATTCGAACTTTGTCGTTTCGAGCGGACCATCGCCCTCCATCCGGAGCGTGTTTCCGGGTGCTGCTCAGGCGGGTCAGATGGTCAGAATTTCGGGGACAAATTTCGGAACGACCCCAGGAGCGGTTACGATAGGCGGGACACCGGCTAAAGTTCAAGCGTGGTCACCATATTTCATTACAGCAAGCGTACCTTCCGTGGCAACCGGAACACAACCCTTGGTGGTCACCACAGCAGGCGGTATACGGGCCCAAGACACGTCGTTTCAAGTCATCGGCACCCCGGCGCCTCTCCTTCGTTCGGTATTCCCGAATCCGGCACAAGTGGGACAAGTGGTGCACATGCTCGGTAGTAATCTCGGAAACGTCACGGGAACCATCATCGTAGGGACAGTTAAAGCACGTATCCAATCGTGGTCACCCTATTATGTCACCTTTGTGGTCCCCAACGTTGCCAGCGGTTCTGAACCTGTGATACTGACGACAAATACCGATCAGAGTACGCAACTCAATACGTTTGTGGTGGCCACAGCTCCTGCTCCGCATATTTCTGCCATTTATCCCAATCCAGCCAAGCCGGGAACACCACTAAGGATTATAGGCAGTAATTTTGGAACCGCACCTGGCCAGGTCACCATAAATGGTCATCCAGTGACTGTACAATATTGGAGTCCCTATTCCATAGAAGTGATGATACCTAGCAACTTGTCACCGGGTACCGCTGTGTTGTCCGTAATAGCAGCTTCGGGGATCCAAACTCATATCAACTTAACTGTAAAATAGACATCCCTTTTCGTGCGCTTAATAGACACTGCCCACCTAGACCCTAGACCTATTTCAGGCGACTCTCTGACTGGCCCAATGCTCTTCAGAGAGTTGCTCTTTCCGCGCGAGTGTATCTTAACTCAATCCCAGGACTTAATGGACTAAAATTTCTAGTAGTGGTGCGAACGATTTTTAGGGGAACATACCGAAATAACTCCTCTGAATGGGGCATATGAAGCCATCCAGAGACTTCGCCCACACCAAGCTCAGAGTGTTTAAAGTAGCTCTAAGACTTTGAACTATCAATTTCGAGTAAAACTCGCATGAATTCGACTACCGAAGGCAGCTTTTTTAATGGAACCTTCTTGCGATGAAAAATTGGTAGTCCTCCGAATTCCTTGGTTCTATCTTCGATCGTGGTGGGTAGGATCGCATTTGACCCACCAAGCCCTTTCTTCCGTCAGCCCCTCGGCACCACACCACACTCCCGGCCGGAAATGGCCCCGAGGGGTCTTATCAGTGCTGGAAATCTCATCTTTAGGTGTAAAAGCGCCGGTTATACAAGGCACACAGATGTCGGAACTGAATGTGGCCGTGAGGCATCTCACTACGAGTGTGATGCCTGGAATGGCCGGTACCAGCGTTCTTGCGGCACACAAATGCCACATGGTTTCATCACATTAACCAGCTGAAAGCGGGTGCACTCATAAAAGTAGTGAACAAACAAGAGACCGTAACCTTTCGTGTGGCCCGCGCTGCCGTTGTTCATGTGGGCACTCCGGTAACAAACTCGTCGAACTCTTCGCTGGTACTTGAGGCATGTTATCCGTTAAACGCCTTGTACCTTACCCCTTACCGATATTTGGTCTGGGCCAATATGGTTAAAGCGACTAAAAACCGAGAACAAAACCAATCTCTCCCGCCGAACACCCAATATACCGCCCAAGGCATCCCCTCAGCCGTCAAAAAACAGGGTTTGACTTTAGCCACCAATTACATGCCGATGGGGACATTAAGCGTCCACGGTCATCCGTCGAAAAACTGGCGTCAGAGCAATGCTCCCTTAAACGCCGCGGATGCCACCACGACACTCTTTTTTGCAGCACTTCACATCGCTCGCGCCAATAATGCCCAATGGTGGCATCAACTGGCACCGACACTCCCATTTTCCAAGGTCCAGATTATAGGCAAAGAATCCGTACAACACTACTTGTCACGGGCCAATGAATCGGAGTCGGTGCAAGGCAATATGGTTAGTCAAACCACACTGGTTATAGATGTCGCCTTAAACACACCCACGGGATTGCACGATTACCAGCTCAAAACAACCAATGAGGTTCGAAACAATCGTCTTACCCTAACCGGATTCACTTTGACCCCCTTGTCCGGACACTAATGTCAAATCAAACTGACATTGCGAGTCTCGGCACGAAATGATAAACGTGCTTGGGGCCTGTTAACCGCTCATATCGGAACAATGGCGTATATTGATGCAAATTAACTTTTAAGCAATTTTATCGTGACAGTACGTTCCGCGAACCCTTGCATCCGCAATGGAACAGCACTCTTAAGACTTGCAGCACTTGTCAGCGGAAAAGGCAACACAAACTGGGTTTACGGTAAAAGAAGTCCCCTTCCCTCCAACAGGACCCTCCGGCCAGTGCTCGGCGGAGGGTCCTGGGGTTTGCGGGGTTAGTAGGAGTCGCCATTGTGTGGGCGTTGGCAGGTGTACGATGAGCCGAAACGATATTTTTGTGCTCAGCAAAATTAATGGGTAGACACGAGAAAATAGCCTATCTCTAACCTAAATTATCACGTTGCGGAGGTAGTGGATTTGCCGACAAATAGAGGTCTCTTGACGGCAATGATCTTGGGTAGCATTCTCGGATTGTCAGGAATCATCGCAGCGGTTCTAACAGGACATATGGCTACCGCACCTGGGTTGCTGATTTATCTGATTGCCACACCCCTATCTCTATATAATTATTTTTTCGGGCCCGAGCGTAGAAGGGGTTTAAAAGTGTACCTCTACGGATGGGGCTTCATTACCACCATTGGAGTGGCCATGTTGGTCGACGTTAGCGTAAGAATTCCTAGCGAGATTAAATACACCATTGTCTTTGGGATAGCAGTTTGGCTCACATATATGGCGTGGCTTACGATTAAAAATTTCCCTTCGCTCCAACCGAACCTTCCAGCCAGTACTCGGTGGTGGATCCTTGGGTTTGCAGGGTTAATAGGAATCGCCATTGTATGGGCATTGGCAGGTGTACGCTGAGCCAAAACGGTAGTTTTGCCCAGCAAATATAGAGGGACAGATGAGATGGAGCATTTTGTGCTAACAAGACTATGGCAACGGTTGCGGGGGAGGCGGCAAAAACATACCGGATCGATTTTTTACTGTTCCGAAGGGCAGTGTCTCTCGGCTTGTGTCCTCACCAAATAACGGGCAGGTAAACGATGCTCACCGCTTAGGCACAACAAGCTTTAGTGGAGCGCTATTCAATTTGAGTATGAGATGTCCGTCAGAGTAATGGCGCGTGGACTCCTGCACCGTTTGGCATCAGTGAATACCTATGATGTTCCCATGACTATTGATTCGCTGGTTTCATTAGGCGAACGTGCGACATGGCCCCTTGCTGCTCTATCACCTCAAATCCTGCCTTGAGATACATCGTCAAGGGCCCATGATGAGCCAGTTGATCCGCTCCCAGGTCTTTTTCCGTCTCACTGAGTTTTTTCGGTTCGGTAATCACATAGGCATCGGCGTTCTTGGCTCCTCTGATCCAAAGCACGCTTACTACCGCGTCCAACAATTGACTGGCAATCCCTGTGCGCCGAAACCGGGGATCCACAACAAAACACGCCACAATTCCGGTATCCGGATCGGCTTTTATCCCCAACTCGTCATAACGCTTCAACCGCGGGGCTAAGTCGGCATTGACCCATCCCACGATACGGTTTTTCCGGTAAGCCAGAATCCAAAGACCTCGGTTTTCCTTCACCATCTGGGTCAATGCCAAACGGTTCTCGGAACCTGTACGCGTTGTCCAGTTCCCGTCTTGCTTGTCGCAAAGATAATGAAAAACGCAGTAACACTCTCTCCACACGGGATTATCAGAAAACGCGTCGGTTTCCATGAAATGCAGAAGATCATCCAAATTTTCCGCACTTAAAAGCCGGCAATCTACCGGAGTGTCATTCATACCATAAGACTCTCCTTTCACGAAAGCCCTGGGCGTATTGCAACAGAGTTATGATACGGTCGACCATCAAATTGAGATTAGGAAATAGCGCGCCACCCACCTGAGTCCCCATCCTGCCTCTTTGTCTCGTAACTTAAAGCCCCCCGCGTTTGTACGTGTTGCTAAAGATTCTTGAGAGCCATCTAAGCCAAGTCCTTAAGAATTATATCGAGGGTCGTCATTTCTTCCACCTTATCCCATTCATCTGACAGCAAGTAATCAAAGATTTGCTGGTACGAATCCTCACCATAGCGGGTTTCTAACGGTTCTCCCTCGATCAGTTGAAAGGGGAGTGTTCCGCATTGCTTTCTTTCTATCCGTAGAAAGAACACATTGTCAAGTCTCCGCTCATAATAACCGTCGGCCGAAGTATAAGAATGTGTCACAAAGAAGAAAGCAACCTGCTTGTTCCTAAGGCGTAATTGTTGCGATAGATCGCAACGTATTAGGGATGTTCGCAGGATGTTACGCCAACAGGATAAAGGGTTGGATGTCACGGATCCTGAGGCACCTGGCCCCAAATAGCTTCACCATAATAGATATGGCGCTGTTCCTCGGGCTGAGTTTGGGTGACTAGTTCTTTGCCGCGCTGCTCTAATTGGTGCAGCAAATGTCCACGTTCGCGGTAGGGCAATCGGGCTAACACATGCTGAAAAATGGCGGCGCCCTTCACCCCTAAAGCAAAAAACGCCTGCGGATCTTCGACCGTCACCGTCATGGGAACCGGCCAGAGGGTGATGGCTTCCAAACCACTCTGACGAAAAGCCGCTTCCAGACGGCCTGGAGCCAGACCATTGCGATCACTAAACGGCAAACCCCACTCTTCTGCTAATTCACTTAAAGGTCGTAACCATAAGGCGACCATGGGAATTTCTCGTACATCGATTTCGGGGGGTGGCAACAGCGCACCCACCCAGCCACCGGGTTTGGTGACCCGGACCATATCTTGTACGGCTTGCTCGACATCCGTAAAGTGGAGGACCGCAACGGCCAGGGTTTGATCGAATTGCCGGTCGGGCAGAGGGAGTTGTTCGGCATGGCCCCGGATAACTTGCACATTGGTGATGTGGTGCTGCGTGCACTTGTCTTGCAAGCGGGCTATCATGGCTGGTGACGGTTCTAGCGCGAGCACCTGGCCACCGGGCAATACCTGTTGATAAAGCCCCATGTCCACACACACGCGTCCGGTTCCGGCCCCGACTTCTAACACCTGCATACCAGATTGCCGGGGTCGGAAATCCAAAAAAGTTTGGGTGACCTCATCGTAGTCGGGAAGGACGGCGTGAAACACCGTATCATAATCCAGGATGCGAAAAATGTCCCAGCGTTGTTGATTCGCTCGCCAGGCCAATTCGCCGGAGTCTTCCAAAATTCGTGTCAGTTCCCGGAGCACTTCCTGTCCACGGGGGGTTAATCGCAGCATCTCTCCCTGGCCGGCCAGCCATTCCTTGACCAATCCCATTCGTAAATATAACGATAATTGATCGGCCAGCAATTCTTGGACCCAGGGTCGGTGGCTGATGCCGGATAAAAATTCTGCCCGGGGCAATCGGCGAAAATAGCACAACGCGTTGAGATCTTCAAAGGACCAAATCACATGAAACACGCGGAGGACGGCACGTAACCCCCAGGGTTCCTGCGCTGCAAAGTGATCCAGAGTATCCCGCGCTTGTGTCACAGCTTGAGGGCTTACGCATTTCACCTGGGACTGGGTATGCACCCTAAATAAGGCCATAGAGGTCAAAACTGCCTGAAACAGGTGGGTGAGATACGGAAAGGAAAACGGATAGACAGGCCCCGCAATCGGTTCTCTCCTGATCTGAGCGGCCAAGACCTCTGCTTCCTGGGCAAGCTGATTCTGTGCGGCCGGCACAATCTCAGCCTGCCAGTCGCCATGCATCCAGGTATCCAGGACAACTCCTTGGGTATACGCCCGCCGTACTAAGGCGGACAAATCGGGATCAGTAAGAATTTGCCATCCGAGGGCATAGAGATTGTCGGGCATGATGAATGCGAATCCTTTCTTTTTTGCTTCGCGGGAGTAATCTTCCATTATAGAACAACGGCTTGAAACTGATTGTTCGGGCAATGGACTTTCATTATGCCGTAGAACCAACGGTTTAGGATCGAGGTACGATGAGAAATGATCCGTGAAACATGGACGCATTGTACCACAGGATGCGTGGGGATGTCGTCTCTTTCAACAATTTTCCAGGGCAATGGCAGGTATGGAGTCGAAGGGGAGCAAACGCTCGGCGCCAATGGCTCCTAGTGCCAAAATTCGGTTGTGTGAATGTTCGCGGTTCAAGACAAAACGCAATCGAAATAATCTTGTAGCTAGCGGACAAATTTAGTAATGACGTGTTTCCCTGCATAAGAACTTTAATAATGAGCCCACTACTTCATACGAGTTCACTATACCGGTCCTAATGCGCCGACTGTTCCCCATGCTATTGCAGGTGTCGGTTGAATGACACTGCTCACGCCACGTTTTTTGCCATTGGAGACGATGGGACCACCAACTTTAACTTCTTTCGCGCTAGCAGAAGTTTACTAGGAAAGTTCCGCTAGCCAAGGGTGGAAATCCCTTCCAATTTAGCTTGGACGCTTGGGGACACTGAGAACCATCACAGTTTCTCCCGGTGACACCGACGAACCCAAAGGCAGTATAGTGATCACCGTGCCACTAACCGGGCTGGCGATGGTTTTTGCTTGGGCCACGAGCGCTTGCCAATCCTCATATGCAGCTTGCGTTGTGGCCACATCTTTGGTTACTGCCAATGTGGCTGTCTATCTACCGCGGCACTTTTCGCTTGTGTTAACTGCGCCTCATCAATACTCAGTTTTGCTTGGTCTTGATTCAATTGCAACTGAATCTGTTTTCACAGTATTCTTATATCCAACGAGAATCAGATTGGGAACTCCGTTTACATGCCGAGCATTGGATGTAAAAGAATGAAATGGCATACCCAACGGCAAGGAGCATGAGAGCGGCGTCACTGCGCAAAACTTGGATGCCCATCACTATGCTCACAATATGCTGAGCCGAAACAGGTCAAGCGCTCAAAATTTCAAACTTTGCAAACCACAAATAGTGGGTAAGCAGGTGAGAAAGCGTTGCCAAAAAAATATCAGCACTACGCTTAGCACCATCAACAGGACGCTACGGAGAATGGCCCATAAACACACCACCATACTCGGCAAGAACGCATCCGTGATTAGCGGATGTTCCTCTCATCGAAAATTTGCCTGCCAATAGTCTTTTATTTAAAGATGGGGGATGCTTGGCCATGAGTGACAATGAGTCAATTCTATTCTCAGATTCTAACCGACGAGTTAATGAAGTGCTCTGCGTTAGTCACATCCCAGTAACCCCGCGCCGTTCTATTAAGAAGAATGGTCGAGTCCATCCGAATCGTCCAATTAGGTAATCCACCAGGCATTCCGGATCCCAAGGTTGGCAATCCGTAAGATCACACAAAATGAACGGCCATTAGTCCCCGCCAGATCCAAAGCCAAATTCTCGCTTTTGATTTAGCAACCCACTTCCAGAGAACATCTTACGGTAGTATAACCATACCATCCGAATCTTTGGTAGAATTAGCCTACATATTTGACGAAGTCCAATCTTGTGGAGGGATCGTTTGATGAAAAATGTGGAATGGACCATTGATGGGCACATGCTGACAATTCGGATTGACTTGTCACAAGATTTTGGGCCTTCGAGTTCAGGTAAGACGCGCATCATCGCGAGTACCGAAGGCAATGTATCAGTAGGCCCTGACCGCGAAGAAAAGATCGGCCTAAATGTCTATCGCCCTAAAAATGCCGACGATAGCCAACCCAGGAAATCTGCGAACGAATAGAATTGAAACGAGGGAGAGCGTGGATGAGAATGTCATTCGTGACATTCTCCCCATTCTTCTTGTCGTGGTAATAATCCTAATCCACAACGTGGGCTTGCACCACTTGGATGGACCATTCAATGCAAGTGGGAACGTCATAACGATCGATCCTACGCACTCATCGAGCACGAGATTGCAAGTGAATTCGATGCTCTCGGACTTGGCCTAAGTCTTCTATTAAAGAAAAAAGGCCAGCTAGCAGACAGTTCGTCTGCAGAGCCCCATGGACTCTTTCGCCAGCCACCACCACCATGTTTATTATAACCCACGCAAACGGAAATTCAGGCATCAACGTGTCGGGAGGCTGTCCAATTCGTCGACAATTGGCGTGTTGTTGTGCATGGTAGTGGGATAGGTTTTTCAATGAATGGAGGCAAGTAATGGAATGGACACAAAAAATGTCGCGCCGACACAACAATCGATTCTACCGCTACCGCACATCTCACCGGAGGTTGGTGATCAGTTGCACCGGGTTTTTGCGGAGATCGATTATTTAGCGGTTCCTGCAGAGTATCTATTGACGACGATTGATGCGACTCAGGGCCTGTCCGAGGACAATCTGGTATCCGACTTGACCTTACGTTGTCTCCGCAACGAAGTAAAGATGGTCAGGGCACGATACGATTATTCGACTAGTTGGCGCCCGTGGTTTTACGTTGGGTACCACGCCCTTTTCATCACGCCCTTGGTGGAGGCAAAATGGCGCCAATACTATTCATCATCGCAGTTTCCGGGGGTCATTGGAGCGAGTCTGTTAGCCATCAGTGGTCTGTACACGCATCGCATCCGTGTGGACCTCGATGATAGACTTGGGATGGTACCTCGTAAAACCACGGGTGTTGCCGTCATGGGAGGTTTCGTCGGTCTGCTGGCTAGCGTAGTCGTCCATGGAGTTGGGGGGAGCTTGTCGCCTCTTACGATTGTTGCAACTCGACTGGGGGGTTTGCATGAAGCGTGGGCTATGAACATGCTGCAGAACTACACCAATAAGGCTTTAGCAGAATAGGCCACTTACGAGCACGTCGAGTCCCTTATGCTGAGTTGGTCAGCGACTGGAATGTGGCATAAAGCTGCAATGCACGGCACAATTCCCCAGACGGATCGAAACGGCATGGGCCGCAATAGTTTACGCCCAAAGAGAGACCCTTGGGAGCAGACATTACGGGGGAACCTTGCAACAAACGAAGCCGCAATCATCCTTCACAGAGCTAATGACCTGGATTTTGGAAGGATGCGCAGTAAGCCCAGATGACTTTCCGGGTGGGCCGATCCCATAAATCAGTCCCTGAACCTCAACTGACATCAATTTCTGCTTGTTTTCTATAAAAGTTTAGTCGCCCTTTAGTAAAGAAATCCTCTACCACTTTTTAGGACGTGTAAAATTCTTCACAGAAAAAACAGGATTTTTTGTGTAACGGGTAGAAATTGCGAATAAGGACAGGTTGCGACAACAAACTTTTCATATCACTATGCCAGACTGCAAGATCATGGGTTTCCCTAGAGATTATAGCCCTTCACCCAAAGCGGCATGATGTACTCGGTCACAAGCGGCGTGATAGAGTTTTTCACATCGCCTTAAGGTGAAAATCATTCGTTCTACAGATGACATAATCCGGGCCGTACCAAGACCATCTCTAGAGAGATGAAACGCAACTGGCCCTTATAGGGAGGCAAGAGTATATGAGTACCGAATTATTGGACGGATTGTGGGTAGCCGCACAACCCATCGTGGACTTGTTCACAGGTCGCATCATCGGTTATGAAACTCTCATCCGGGGAGATCCCAAGTCAACCTGGATCTCCCCGGCACAGCTATTTGAGGAATCCCGAAAAAGAGGATTGGAAGCGGAATTAGAAGAGAAGTGCCGGAGCTTAGGACTTTCTTGGGGCCACAGACACTTAAAGGATAAGCAGATGCTGTTTCTGAACATTCATGGGGGTTATACCCATTTACCGATTAATCCCGGAGGCATTGCGTTGGATCCGTCATGCATCGCTCTAGAAATATCCGAATCTCATAATATCCTTGAAAATCCCGAACATTTGGAATGCATCCAACAGTGGAGAGAAGAGGGTTACCACCTCGTGTTGGATGATTATGGAGTCGGGTATGCGGGATTGGGCTTGTTGCTGACCGTAAAGCCCCATATCGCCAAAATCGATCGACTGTTAATCGCAGGTATCGACCATGACAACATGCGCCAGTCCATGATCACGCATTTTGCGGAATTGGCTCACGATCAAGGCGTCGCGTTAGTCGCCGAAGGTGTAGAGACTGTGAATGAACTACGAATGCTGCAGCAGATGGGAATCCCTCTGGCCCAAGGATTCTTTTTTGGACAACCCGCAAAAGAACCGGTGACTTCCCCCATGCCCCATATTGCCATGATCCCATCCGCGAAGTCACTCAAGTCATGGAAATCATCCTCCTATTCCGAACCAGATCAATTTTCTCCCTCTGATTACAACATCTTCCGAAAAACGGCCGAAGTCGTCTTAGCAACCCCGTTTCCCGCTTACGCCGTCACTCACACTCGGCACATTCTGGCTTGGAATCAAGCCGCCTGCGCGCTAACCGGATGGACACAGGAACAAATGGAACAGCGCCAGTGTTGGAAACAGCTTGTTCAACATTATGATCTTCACGGACGCCCTATCAGTGTGCCCGCTTGTCCATTGGTGTCGACACCGATCAAGAATCGGGGCCATAAACAATATCTTAGCCTCTGCAAGGCTGATGGGTCCTGGCTAATGGTGGAAGTCTTAGCAACCCCACTGTGGAATCCCATGACACATAAGATAATCGGAGCCATTGAATACTTTTGGGAAGTGACAAGCCCCTCCGCAACTTACTCGGATGCGTCTGTACCCACGAGAGTTTGGTTCCCGATCAACCCCAAAAAGTAGCTGCCTTTCTCATGGATCCTCAAAAGACGATTTTTGCGTCAGCACTTTTGGGCATATATCCGGAATTTTAACCTATAGGGTCAGGGGGATTCCACCGACCGAGTGACTATCGTATGAATTAACCGGAAGAGAATAATCCTAGTGTGATTTCATATGGGTGACGTTCGTGGGTACCGGCGATGGAGAGAGGGACTCGTGAATGGTCAAATTTAAATAGGACGGCACATAAAGATTCCAGCGTGCCATTCGAAATTCCATCGCCGTTCTCAATACACCCAAACCATACATGACACTTCGTCGAAAACTGATGGAGGAGGACTGGGGATCATAACGCGTCGGGCAAGAAATTTCGGCGAGTTGAAACCCCGAAATCAATATTTGCGCAATCATTTGATTGTCAAAGACAAAATCATCGGAATTAAAACGAAAGGGAATAGACTCAAGCACCGAACGTGTAAACCCTCGATAACCCGAATGATATTCGGATAATTTCAACCCAAACATCAAATTTTCGATTAAGGTAAGAATACGGTTAAACACGTATTTGTACAACGGCATCCCCTCTTTTAAGGGACTCTTACCCAAAATACGTGACGCCATAACGGCATCATATGTGCCATAAGCAATCATGCTCGCCATGGCGCTAAGCAACCTTGGAGTATATTGATAGTCGGGGTGAAGCATGATCACGATATCTGCCCCGCGCTTTAAGGCGGCCTCGTAGCAAGTTTTTTGATTAGCGCCGTATCCCAAATTGGTTTCGTGGCGAATCACTAATAGCCCTAAATGATCCGCTTCCGTTACGGTTTCGTCGGTACTGCCGTCATCCACTAAAAGAATATCATCAACAATGGTCCTGTCGATTTCTACCACTGTCTGTCGCAAGGTTTTTTGTGCATTATATGCCGGCAAAACAACCGCTACCCGTTTTCCATTCAACACGGCTTCCCCTCCTCGTTGACGCCACCCCATGACAAGTGTCCGATCTTTTGGGTGTATTCGACAATACCGGGTGTCACTCCTGCAACAGCCTCAAACAAATTCTCGTGCTTATGGCCTCTTCATGATGCTTGGCAAGTCGAACTTGGCAATTAGCCCACCAGATGTTGGTGTATTCTTCAAGAACAGGCCATACTCACTTCTCAAAGTTGATGACCTTGGGTTCCTTAAATGGACAACATCACAGAAATAAACGGAAAAACTGCCTTCAATCGGCACGAAAGTTGAGTAGCAAACTCTGTTCTAGGCTAAAATGATGAAGATTAGCTCTTGAATACGATTCACGGCACAAACGTGCCGGGGAGGCTCGAAGTGAGCGGAGAAAGTTTATGAATGTCCCCAAGGATTTACATTCCAAAGATGTCTGGGTTCCGTATCTCTTGGCTCTTGCATCCATTATTCTCAGCAGTATGGCACAAATTTTGCTCAAATTGTTAGTGAAGCATCAGTCATTCAGCATATCCCTCTTGAGTCGGCCCTTGTTTTACATCGCCTTTTTGGCCTACGGGTTAAGTGCCCTCATTTGGCTCAATGTGTTAGCCAAACTTCCCTTAGTAGTCGCTTATCCCTTGGTCAGTCTCAATTTTGTTTTTGTAGCCTTGGGCGCTGCTCTGTTCCTTCATGAGCGTCTGTCCTGGCCGATGCTAGTGGGATTTGCTCTGATCTTCAGTGGAATTCTTGTCATAACCAAAGGGTAGGAAGAAGTTAAAAGTTGGAACATGCGTTATCGAACGCAGGTTTTGTCGGCTTAAGCATATAGATTTCAAGTGTCAACACTGTGCTCACTACGGGCTCTTGCTGGCGATAGAAAACTCAAAAAATCCACCGATATGGGTTTTGATGCTCTAAGGGCCATAAGGAAGCGTTCACGTACATCTGCCCCTTCAAGAGTGTCAAGGGCTGGGCGAGACTGCCAAGACGACGCCAATCACAAGCTACCTTGAACTCGCGAAGAAATATTTTAGCGCCCCTTCACTTTCCTAAACAACCAAATATTATGCTGGTGTGCCACCAACGACCACTGTCTATTGGTGTCAAGAATGTGCAACCAACTGTGAAGGTTCGCCGGAGACGTCAATTCATTAGACATATCATTCATATCCATGAATGCGTAGGTTCCTAAGGGACTTGTAAGCAAATCCCTCGCTGAAATGAGGCTTACGTAAGATCTGTTAGCCAATAATGCTAAGTCCTCATTCATGCCGATAACCGGAGCATTGTCGGGGATTTTTCGCGAGATACGATTGAGAGTTCCCACATAGGGCTGGTGGAAAGACACAAGTTGGCCCTTGGCCATTGAGAAAATTCCTAGCAATAATGCGGTCATAACAATCGGCATTAACCATTTTGAACGCAGGGAAATGGACGTCCAGACAGTAAGTGAAGCCGCAAACAGAAAAGGTACCGCAGGAAGCCAATACTGATGCCAAGGATAAATCTGAGGGCCGAATCCGGATAGGCCATTGAATGCAAACACCGCCAAGATAGGAAGGCCATAGGGGGTGCGAAACCCTCCGACGATGGGCAGAACGATTCCGAAACCAACAAGAGAAATCATCCAGGAGATAAGAACGTCGGGGCGAGTCCAAGCCTTCAATAGTATATCGGGATGGAAGGACACATTAAGAACCGCCTTCATCGGAGAGGATCCCAACCATCCATAAGTAGCTTGCCATACCACCACTCCATGGGGATCAATCCAAGGCAGAACCACTAAAAAATCCAAGAGAACGGTGCCGGCACCAATGAGAAGCGCATATCCGGCGTACTTCCATTGCCTCTGAAAGAGCAAACCAACACCGAACACGGCCGTGACCGCAGCGCCGACATCCTTTGTGGCCGATGCCACAACCAGCCCTAAGACAAATAATCCTACCCGCCGTTCTTCGAACGCCCAGATAGACAAGAAAAACGCCGGAATCATCATCACGTCGGGATGCCAGTCAAAAATTGCCGACCCAATTACCGCTGGATAGACGGCAAACAAGAGTATCCAGCCAATCCGATCTCGTATATTCATTTGATATTTGTTGAAATAGTACCACAGGCCGACAAACCCGGAACTTACAGCAAGGCCTTGCAGGACCAGAATGCCGGGTTGTCCAATAAACCGATAAAGAAGACCAACAGGGTAAAGAATGTAGCTTGCGGAATCGGCCAGAGCGGGATATCCGACCATTGTATCGTAGGCCTTCCAGTGCCCTTGCCCTATCAACCATAACGCTTGGCTGTACCAGGCCATATCCATGCCGGTAGCCCGCCAACTTTCCAGTCGCCACAAATCCAATATGATGATACTCACCGTGAAAGCTATCGCAAGGATTATCGGGAAAATATTCTGGCTTGGTAGAAGGCTATTTCTTGTTTTCGATTTCTCTTTTTCCAACATCGAGTGTCTACCTCTTATTCTGAGATTCGCATGACCGGATCAATTTACTCTAAGTTTCTCACCGCAATATTTTCGCATGTCATAGTGAGGAATGTCTCTTAAATCTAGTCTCAAGCATTAAATATTTCTTAACGGTGGCATTTTCAGTTGGCATGAGCATTTCTTAATTAAGCTGGGATAGCATCATATGTGGACCTATCACAGTTTGACAAATTACCAAAACTTCAGATGTCGACCGATCAGCTGGGCCCAAAAATAACCGACATCACCCGGATGATCTAAACCGCAGCAAAAAATTCGCTGTACAAAAGAGACAGTCCATACAATTGTCGACTCTATTACTGGAGTTTCGCCGTTATAAAAATTCGATAGCGGAAAGTCAGACCCCAAAAGGCTTCCCGAGGGTGTTAAGTGTAAGGTTAGTAAAATATTTCTATTCTTAGCAGGATATTCTGGCCTTTATGGCG
>JAKACM010000045.1 GCA_021821465.1 Bacillota bacterium | reverse complement strand
ACGGTGACCGGCCAAGTCTTGTTATTCCCGGACATTGAGGTCGCCACCTATTGGACTTCGCTCCCCCACGATCCGGTGGACATTCTCCCCTGGTATCCGGACCACGGGACGATGGAACAGTACCACACCTGAATTCGTGACGAGGTCATCGCAAATGGGGACGGACCGTGGCCCCAGGCCGATTTCGGCGATAATGAGACGGCACCCACTGGGTGAAAAGGGAGGCGGGAAAAAATTGTTCCCGCTGGCGCGATCCGGGCCTGTGTATAGCGAATCCCATCACCCTGAACGATCTCCCTATCCAAACCGGCATGACCCACAAAGCGATCCACGCGCTTCATCGCGTATTTCGCCTTCTTATCGGGATCGTGGTAGGCCATCGCTAATCGGTGTCCAATTTTGGCAATCCCTCACAAGGGATTCGACGACGAGAGCAACGCCCAGACCATAGTAGCCAAGGTCGTGCGTGGAGAGCGCCGTCACGGTCCGTGCGTGTGAAAAAACTGGTGAGAGACTCTAATCGAACCATCAGGATCCTCCGCGTGATGAGAATGTCGTACAATCAATCTCTTCGACAGCGGATGCCGATTTTTCTTGGCATCCCGATATTTTTTTCATCGCAGCAATTCATTCGATTCGGACAATAAAAACTGGGGATAATCTAGCCCATCGACACCATTTTGAATTCACGCTAGGGTGAGATGTGCAGTATTAAAACTTTAGCCCAATCTTTATTTGAGAAGGGAAAAGGACGGGTCAAATATGCAACCGTGGCAACAAAGAGTGTCTTTAAACTTTACGCAAGCCGTCTTTGTCCCCTTAGCCGGGGGCTCGTTAGCCGACAGCTATGAATTACGCACTCGTGACGAGCATTACTTTGTTAAACATTATAATCCCACCGCACTTTCGGATTCTATGGTCATCTGGCGTGAATCCTCGGCATTAAAGGAACTCAAGCGATGGGATTGGCCGGTTCCCGAGGTGATTATGCACGAGGATTCATTCATGGTACTGTCTTGGGTTGGTCCTGGTCCTTCCCGCCAACAAGAATCGGCAGGGGCGATCCTAGGTGAAATATTAGGACGAGTCCATAAACGTCCCGCCAAAGGTTTTTCTCTTCCATGGGGAAACTCGATCGGTGTTTTGCAAGACCCCGGGAAAGTCTATTCGCAAGGAGGCGACTTTTATTGGTCTGAGCGGTTGTGTCCACTTCTTGAGACATTACTCCCCCGTTATCCCTTATTCCGCGAGATCATACAGTGGGAGACATCCATTCGCGATTTTCTCAATCATTCAATTCACCATCCTACGTTGGTGCATGGCGATTTGTGGAGCGGCAATTTTCTGTGGCAGGCAGACGGCACCCCTTTTGTCATCGATCCCGCCAGCTATTTCGGCGACCCGGTTGCCGACATCGCCTTCAGTGAGTTATTTGGGGGGTTCCCCAATTCTTTTTACACTCGCTACTGGGAAGAGTTTGGACAGGATGCACATTACGCCTGCAAGAAGCCTCTTTACCAACTCTATCATGCTTTGGTGCATTTAAAATTGTTCGGCAAAAGCTATTTGAATCTGAGCGAGCGATTGGCAAACGAAATCTTCCGAAACTCTTGCTTCAAGGTCATGAGGTGAGGACAGGTTGTACCCCTTGAACAAACCGAGTACACTAGGAAGGTGTGATCGGATCGAAACAACTTCGTAACATCAGTGTAGCACAGTAGAAGGAACAATGAAGGAGGGTGCGGCATGGCAAATCCGGCGCGAATGAAAAAAATTATGGGAGCAAGCCTTGTGTTATCCGTGAGCACGATAGCACTGGCGGGTTGCGGACAATCGTCAACATCGGCATCGGGGTCGGGATCGTCCAAACCCTTGGCGGTTGTCAACGGCAAAAACATTACTAACTCACAGGTAAGTACGATGGTTCACATGACGGAGTTATTTAACGGCTCCACCTTGCCCAATACCACATCGGAAAAGGCGAACGAAGTCAAGTACCTGGTTCAAGAACAAAGTGTGGCAGACTGGACCTTGGCGCATCACCTTACAACTACGGCAAAAGCTAAGGCGTCGGCAACAACTGTCATCAGCAAATCCATCGAACCGCAAGTAGGAGGAAAGAGCGGCTTGACTAAGCTGTTGAAATCGAAAGGCGTCACTTTTCAACAACTGAGCGGGTATTTAACCCAACAAATAATATTGCAACAAGCCTACAAAAAAGCTACGGCAAACGTGAAGCCGGTGACCACCTCTGCAGCCCAGGCGTTTTATAAGGCTCATCCGCAATATTTTACTGGAAGCCCCCAAGTGGAACTGCGGGAAATCACCGTTAAAACCCAATCCGAGGCGAATAGTATTGTCAAACAATTAAAAGGCGGCGCCAGTTTTACGACCTTGGCCAAAAAAGATACCACGAATACCGCTTTGAAGAGCAAAGGCGGAGAAATGGGATGGACCGCCGATTCCTTGCAATCGCTGTCCCCGGGGGTCTACAAGGAAATCGGTTCGCTAAAAACCGGCCAATATGGCGTAGCCAAGGGCTCCCACGGATATGACGTCATTCAATTGCAGGGAAAAAAGGCTGCCACGGAAAGCCCCTTTAGCAAAGTTGAAAGCCAAGTCAAGAGCAATCTGCTGCAGACCGCGCAGAGCAGCGCGTATCAAACCTTTGCCGGAAAAATCGTTAAGCAGTCCAAGGTGCACGTCTACTTCAAATAAGCTGCTCAAAGCAAAACCGTCTCCGGGTGGAAGACGGTTTTGTGTTCTTTCCTAACTTCTACGCTTCCGAAGTCTTTAAGATTTGGAAGAATAATCACTGCCTACCGTGATTTTCACATCCCAGGGGGTGGTGTGATAAGCCGTATAAGAGCTTACAGATGAGCCCGTAAGCGAGGCCAGACGACTTCCCAGCCACTTATCGCCGGTGGTGTTCAGGATTACACTTCGATGATGGTTATGATGATTAGCCCAGCCAATCCCGACCACTGTATAGCCCTGTGCCATTAATTTGTGGGCCAAAGACTGGGCGGGAGCTAGTGTCCCGGTCCCGCTCGCCACAAAAATTTTCAGACTCTTCTTCTGAGTTTTCGTGAGGGGTGAGGACAATAACACATCCTGAATAAGCACGGTTGTCAAATGGGGATCATACGTCCAGTAGCTCAATTGTTGGTGCATATAAGGGTCCATATGAGTTGATCCATACCCCGGTACGGTGGCATACCGAACTGTATTAAGGGGAACGTGACGAGCTGCCAACCCAAGGGAAACCAACTGGTTAACCGACAGGTTGGTGTAGCTTAAAGCATGAATAACATCCCCTGCTATTGTAGGCCAGTGCACGATGTCTTGCGGTTGCAACAACTGCTGAGCCATATCGTGTAACAATTGCTGTTGCTGTTGAATACGGCCAATATCGCCGGTAGAGGTTTGGCGAAACCGTGCAAACTCCAAAACCTGCTGACCGTTTAGGTGATGAATACCTTTTTTGAGGTTGATTCCCAAAGCTCCGCCCGGCTGGTAAACTTCGTTCTGAGGCACATTGACCGTTAGTCCACCCATGTCGTTGATAATCTTTTCGAACTGGAACATACTAACATATGCATAATAGTCCACAGGAATGTGAAAGGTATTCTGGACAATATGAACCATTTCTTGGACTCCGCCGAAATAGGTCGCTTCGGCAATTTTTGTCTTGCCAATCCCCGGAAGTGCCACGCGGGTGTCTCTGGGTATAGACATCACACCGATTTGTTTTGTTTTCGGATCAAAAGACACGAGAATAATCGTGTCAGACCTGTCTCGCACTTTCCCGTTGTGAATCACATGATTATTCACCGTCGCCAATGAATTTCCCATGAGCAGAAAAGTAATTCGATGGTCGAAAGCCGGATTTCCGTTAGCCTGATTGTAATGAATGACTTTAGGAGTCAACAGCAAATTCTTCGGATTCGCGTAATAGCGATAGGCCGCATAGCCCCCCGCCGCGAGCGCGACAAGAATGCCCATAACCCATGCAAATACCTTCCGCGATGTTCGCCGTGTCTTTTTGGTCGTTTCCGAACGACTATGTGAAACCACCCATTCAACCTCCCACGCATATTGACCGGGATTGCTAACCCGAGAAACACACAGCAATATTACTACTATACACTCTCTTTAATCGATAAGTATCGACATTTGCGTGAAAATGCCGGACCTTGTCAGAAAAATTCTTCACGACTATACTTCTCTATGTCTTTGGTGTGGTTTCACTCTGCGTGATTCTCCTAAGATGCCGAGTGTAATATGAGGAAGAAGGCGAGCTTTATGCGTTGCAACCGTATACAGACCGTGGTCATGAGCCTGGTTGCCGGAGTAACATTGGCAGGTTGTGGAGCTTCTGCGCCCATCACCACCTCTTCCATAACCCCCCGCCAACTCGCAAGCATGGCCCATTCATGGGCATTGCCACTAATCACAGGGAAAACGACCCAAGTGGAAAATACGCTGATCAACCCGTTAACAACCGCCCCTTCCTCTCCCTATACCGCTCTCGTAAAAACCTCGCTTACCGACCCGTCCATGGGAGTACTCAGCAATTGGCATGGGTTAACCGTTCCTGCGATATGGGTAACCAATGGCCGCACTACCTTTAACGTTAACATGTACCGAGGCATTACCAATAATCCCTCTATCACGACACCTGTTAAGGTCACCCCATCACGCATCCAAAACTTGGTGCTGCGGGTCATGCACAGCCACTACATGTTATTGTCACGCCGGGCCTATACTCTCGTCATTCAAAAGATTTCTGAAAAGGCTGCCCGGCAACTGACCGATGGCGGCAGCAGTATTGTCGAAAACTTGGATACCACTGTCAATAAACCCGCTTACCTAGTTTTATGGATCGGTCAAGGCACACTGAAAAAACATGGTTCCTCGGTCAAGTTATCAAATGCGCCGTAAAACCCCTGGCTTCAGCTAGGGGGATATCAGGCGCTCGCTGTCAGGCGAAATTTTGGGTTGATCCCAGTCGGATGGTTGCTATATAATGTATCCATAGAAAAGAAGATGGTTCTGATGTACCTGACACAAAGCAATCAGATTAAAGGCTTAACGAAAACCGAATACGAAACCTTGCGCGAAATGTGTCGGTATGCGAAGAATCTCTACAATGTCGCCTTGTATTCGATTCGGCAATACTTTTTTCTTGAAGGCCGGTACTTGCGCTACGAATCGAACTATCACGCCGTCAAGGACAACGAGAATTACACGTTGCTGCAAGCCGGGGTCGGTCAACAAATTCTCAAAGTCGTGGATCGCTCGTTGCGATCTTTCTTCACCTGCTCAAGAAAGCGAAACAGGGTGAATACCGATTCCATGATGTGAAAATTCCTCACTACTTGAAGAAAGACGGCTATTTTCCACTCCTTCTCTCGACGAATGCTATGGTCATTAAGGATGGGTACTTGCAGATTCCCCTGTCGCATGAATTCGCCCGGGCGCATCCGGACTGGGAACGCATCAAGTGCCACGATTGCGGGACAAGACCATCAAAGAAGTGCGAATCATCCCCATCGAACGTGCGCAGTTCTTCCCCGTGCAATTCGTCTATGAAGCCCGCGAAGAGCCGCAAGAGTCTGCCTTGGCGATTGATCTGGGGCTCGACAACTTGGCGATGTGCGTCAACAGTACGGATGGGTCGTCGTTTCTCATCGACGGCAAATCACTCAAATCCATTAACCATCAGTACAACGGGCGCCTGGCGAAGTGGCAATCGATCCTGGATCTTCAAAAATTGCCGTGATCCGAACAAATGGCGCGCCTCACGATGACCCGTAACAACCGCGTTCACGACTACATGATGAAGGCCGCGCGATACCTCATCAACTATTGCCTGGCGCACCGCATCGGGACCGTCATCGTGGGATATAACCCCGACTGGAAGCACGACATCCATCTGGGGAAACGTAATAACCAGAACTTCGTGCAAATTCCCCACGGACAATGGCGCACGCCATGGGAAAATCTTTGTGAGCGTTACGGGATGCGCTACGTCGAGCAGGAAGAATCCTATACATCGCAAGCGAGTTTTCGGGGTAGCGACACAATGCCGATATGGAATGGGTCGCATCAAAACGTCGCATTCTCAGGCAAGCGGGTGAAACGGGGTCTATACTGCACGGCAGACGGACCCCCATTAAATGCCGACACCAACGGCGCGGCGAATATCCTGCGCAAAAGTAACCATAGACTCGATTGCGAGCGAGTGGCTAGAGGGCTTTTGGCGAACCCTTTGCGAGTAAAGCTCACGTGAGTGGGTTCCTCGTAAGAATCCCCCGCCTTGAGGCGTGGGGAGTGTCAAGAACCTGTATTATTCAAGACCTCCGTTCTTTCTTTTCGAGAAAAACTTGCTCAAATTTTTTGATGCGAGTCAAAGAATTCTTACTCATTTTTCTTTAATTTTGTGGTATGGTTTGTAAGTACTAATCTATTATCATCCCTACTTTGGGATGATACGGGTAGTTTTCATAACTTAACCCAGTAGTTTTCAGGAGGAAAGGTCAATGACACATGTCACCAAGTGGGGAGCTGTAGCTGCTATCGGGCTGGCAACTATAGGACTGGCGGGTTGTGGCACATCTCCTATTGACGCATCGCAATTCATGCAAGTCCATTCGGCTTCCAAAACCATAGATCTCAAGGTTGTGGGCGAATATAGCAGTAGCCAACAAGTCAATACCTTCAACGGTTTTACCAATGGCAAAATGGTTGTGACAATTCCCGTAGGCTACCATGTCAATATGGATTTTCAAAATAAAGGGCCTATTCCGGAAGCTATAGGAATTTACAACAACCATCATTTGGCGTTTGCACATGCCGGCATGTCTTATAGTAACATCATGATCAGCCCCAGTGCCGGATTGTTGCCAGGACAGTCCCAAACTTTTCGATTTACGGCAACTCAAGTCGGAACTTACAAGTTGTCTAACGTTCTGAACGGAAATCCTAACGGCACTCCAACCAGCGGACAATGGGATATTGTGCATGTCGTGTCTTCGGGGAATCCGAATTTATCGAGTTAATGTGTCCCAATATTAGCAATATTGGATTAACATGGCGGCCGAACATGGGGCCGCCATTAACGGCATGGAGGGGTTGACTTTTCCTGGCTCCGGTCGTTTGTGATAAAATTACGAAGGTGTGCAACGTTTTGGCGTAGAGATCTATCACCGAACATCTTTTGGGACACGGCAGGCAATGCTTGTCTTTCATTTACCAGAGGGCATAGTGATGAAAACAATTTATTGTCCCACAAAAATCCTCAGGCCCATTGTTGTAGATATCGCCCAGGCCATGCGTAGTATCACTCCGGGAGATTTCTTGGAAGTCATATCTGATCAGGCATTCATGGTGGGTGAAGCGCGTGCTTTTGCGCATATGCACGGTTGTGAAGTCACCTATGTCGCCCACCGTGAAGTGAAAACGATCAACTTGTGCGCACAGACGGCAGAGCAATTTCGATGGGACAACGCTCATCTTGAAACGAACCACGAATGGATGATACGACTGAAGAAATAGGAGAGGTTATGGGAACCATGAACGATAAAGTCGACGAAACCGATATTAAACTCCTCCAATACTTAAAAACCCTGGGGCCGGATTACGCAAAACTCTTGTCCGCTCGTTTTCATGTGGACATTGCCGAAATGAGGGAACGGCTCGATCATCTGGAATCTCTTCATTTTATTGAACGCGTGGAAGGCAGGATCGTAAAATACTATCACCGACGCATGAAAAGTGTAAAGCACCGAAACCACACCTATTACATGATCTCCCGCGAAGGCGATCACTTTCTGCGCGAACAGGATCATGTACCCGATGTCGACTGGAAAAAACCTCGCCGCTGATTTGGTGCGATTCTAAAGACACACAATGCAAAGACCCCGTTCCCAGGGCTGAGTGCTCCCGGGGATCGTTTTGCGCGGATGTTAAAACCACGCCATAACAACGTAACCGGCCATAATCACAAAGAGCGCACTGAGCAAGAACACCACGCCGAAGACCGCCACATCCTTCAGGACAGCCCTATTCGTTCCACTTTCTGCCGTCATCGGCAAATTCGCGCGAGACCGATCATGAGTCATTTGCCCGCACCCTCCTGAGTCAAAGTTTTATGTTGCCCTATGGCCCATATTATAGCCCGTTACTACTAGTTCTTCCAGTTCCAGTATTATATTTTTTTGTGGTTTTATATTCATCGCTAGTACGGTCGGACTCATCCCATTGTTCTAGGGTACGGACCACGCGGAGTCATATCGTTGAGATTGTGCCAAGAATCATGGCTGACAGTTTTTAAAAATAAATCAGAGGTTCAAATGTTTGCCGGTCATACGACATGCCACATGCGTCGCACCCTATCTCGTTGCGGAACGGAACTGGATTGATAGATTTACCGAACAAAACCAACGGACATGGCCTGGAGCCGGGATCCAGGAACGAAGAATCCTCGGAATGAAAGTTCGGAGAAGAGACAGTCGACTGCCGAAGTTATCGCATAATCAGGGAACCACACGACGAAGAGAGGATGTAACGACGGAAGAATAAAATGAGAAGTCACACTTTTGGCACCTTAAACGAACTTAAAGCCCGGATCCGAGCCGATCCCCTTAAGACGCCTTTTGATCGACCGATCCGAGAGCCATAAACTGCCATGCGCGAGTTGCTTAGTGAAGAAAAGGGTGCGGATAGAATCTCGGAACGCAAAATGATAACGCCGGCTTGCGGACTCACCACAAACCGGCGTTATTTTTGGTTGCCACAGATCAGGGCTATGATTGGACAGCAATCCATGTAAAGTCATCTGCATGCACCTCGCCCAACCCGTGACAAATGCGACAGACGCTGTAACCTCTCCGATCACAAGCTACGCATCCTTCTCCTTCACAGTCGCTACACACGTCTTCCCCATAACCAAAACACTGATCACAATCCTTCCATTCCTCCTGTACCGATGGCTTAAATAAAGCGGGCATTCGCCTGGATTTACGCATCATCTTCTCTCCCTTCTTCGTCGACTCCCTCATGATAAAATTCCAGAGCCAATCGTAAATCAATGATGGTATCGAGCTCCTTGAAATCGCACCCTAACAAATCTTGAAGCCGTTCCAAACGATATGCCAGGGTATTACGATGTACATACAATCGTTTGGCTGCTTCTCTAACCTGACCATTGCTGTCCAAATACACCTGCAATGTCCACAATAATTCGCGGCTATAGGGGCCATTCTGTAACAGTGCACCCAATTTTTGCCGAACAAACGTGCTCCGTACGGGTCTTGGTATCGTATCAAACAAACTCGTCAATGGAACTAACCCCCTATATGGCATTTATCGTGAAATTGACGCCTTGTGTTGATTTCTGTCAGGTTTTGCAGATTTAATGTTAGACAAACGAACATCAATTTTTATGGACCTATTGCGTATCCGTTCTCATCTAGGGCCATCGTTTTAACCCATGACGATAGTTTACACGAACTTATGTCAGAGTTCAATACTTGTGTAAGAATTTTATCGCATATCACCACAAACTTCGTAAGGTATTTAGGGTAAACTTACAGACACGGGAAATTTGGTGCCGTGATAAGATATCTATAGAGGTCCTTTCGAAGAATGAACAGAGTTCTGGAAACTGAGGGGAGATCAAAATGGGTCGCAAGCGATTTCGGATCGAAATCTTTGGGCGGGTTCAAGGGGTGGGGTTTCGCCAGGCCACGTGGAACATGGCACGTAATTACCAGATCGCCGGCTGGGTACGCAACAGCGAGAATCATCACTGTGTTCAACTGGAAGCGGAAGGTGAAGACGAAAACATCCTTCGGTTCTTAGACTGGATTGGAGAAGGGCCGGCCTTAGCCCGTGTGGATCATGTTTCCCAAGAGGAAATCTCAATACAAGGCAATGAGGAATTTAACATACGTTAGGAAAAACGCCCGACTCTCTTCGCACCCCCGTTATCATTATGGACAATCATTAAGGGCTGCGACTGTTTCGTCGACGCGGGCCAAAAACCGGGCCGCGAGGGGCTTCTCACTCGATTCCAACTCTTGTGCCACTACGTCTGTGAATTCCCCTTTGATCTTCCATCCTTGTTGCTCGGCAGCCAGTTTCGCCGCGCCCAATACCGACACGTCTTCACTTTGAACCGAATATAGCGGTACCGTGAAAAGCTTGGAGACCGCTCGCCCCCATTGCGTAGCAAGAGACAGATTAGAACCGGTATACACGGATTTCCATGATCCCATAGAGGTTTCCAAACGCGTTGACGCAGCACGGATCAAAGCCAGCAACGAAAGAACCACACCCCCCGCAAAATGTTCTGCATTATATTCGGGACGAACCTTCTCAAATCGAGCTGTGAGCGTTTCATCCCACAAAGGCGAGCGCTCACCGAATAAGTAGGGAATAAAGAGAGGAAGCGGAGCGGGTAATTCAATTAGAGCCACGGACCTTTGGATGATTTCTTGGATGGACATCTTCAGAACTTTGGAGATCCATGCGAGCACATTGCCTGCATTGGACAGCGCTTGACCCACTAAGTATCCTCGTCCAGGTCCCATAAAATAGGCAAAACTTCCGTTGGGCATAAACTGTTGAGGGATTGCATCATTTGTTGATACGCGCATGGCTGCCGATGTTCCCCATGTCAATACCCCCGTATCCGCCTGCGTCACGACATTTAAGCCATAGTGTGCCATGACCCCATCTGAACCTCCTAATACAATGCCTTTTACGGCATAATCCCACGGATGAATCGGGGGTAGGATATTTGGGATCAAGTGTAACGATCTCAGGATCTCTTCATCCCACACTCCCGACAATGCCATCATCCCGCTTGCCGCAGCCGTCGAGAAATCCGTGGCCCATTGTCCTGTGAGTTCATAAAAAATCCAGTCTTTCAAGGCTATAGGTCGCAAATCTCCGGTAAATCGGCCAAAATGGAGCCATTTTACTGCGGGAGACATGGAATGGACTGGGCATCCGGTGCGGAAGTACCACTTTTCCCCTGCTCCTTGAGTCCTCAGTTGCTGAGCAGTCGAACTCGACCGCTGATCCATCCACGTCCAAACGCGGGTCACGGGACTATCAGTGGCATCAACAACAACAAAGGTGTGCATGGCACCGCTCAGTCCTATGCCCACGACGTTGGCTCGATTTTGGCATTCACCGATGACCGATCGTACTATGGTCAGGATTTCCTGAGGATCCTGCTCATAAAAGCCATTGGCCGGCGTGTAAAGTCTTGGCGTCGCATTGTCTTTAAACACAACTTGTCCTCTTTCATTCAAAGCCAATGCTTTCACATGCGTTGTGCCTAAATCAATACCCAACACCCATTTTGGCTTCATATGGCGAACCTCCTTCAACTTAAGGTATGTTACCATAGATTCGAATTCGACTGGAGTTTCGCGCTCCCAAATTTATGGTAAAACTTCGGTGACAGTTTTCCATCCATGTTTGTGGGCCATCCCAAAAATCCCTTAAGAGGTGAATGCCAGTGAATAAATTGACCGACAAAGTGGTTATGATAACCGGCGCGAGCAGTGGAATCGGGGAAGCCACAGCCAGGCTGTTATCCTCTCGCGGTGCCAAGTTAATCATCACAGCCAGGCGATTAGACCGTCTTGATGCTATAGCTGCTGAATTGGGCAACCAAGGATATGACGTAGTGCCCCTTGCGGTGGATGTGAGCGATCGACACCAGGTGGAACAGTCTAAAGACCTGGCTCTCGAACGATTTGGCCGTATTGATGTATGGATTAATAACGCGGGGCTGATGCCGCTGTCGTACATGGAAAAACTTCATGTCGACGAATGGGAGCGGATGGTTGATGTTAACATTAAAGGAGTATTGTACGGGGTCGCTGCGGTCTTGCCAGTGATGGTCCAGCAAGACGACGGTCACATCATTAATATTGCTTCTGTCGCAGGACACAAAGTCGGTTTGGGCGGAGTCGTGTACAGTGCCACTAAATTTGCAGTACGAGCCATCACCGAAGGATTACGAATGGAATTGGTCTCCCGCCACCATCACATTAGAACTACCGTGATTTCTCCGGGTCTGGTCGAAACGGAGCTTTTAAATATGACCACCGATACCGAAGCCTTAGATGCACTTAAGGCGCGAGTCTCGGGAGAACCCCTGAGGGCTGAGAATGTGGCCGAGGCCATAGCTTACGCCATCGAACAGCCAGCGGGCATGGCCGTAAACGAAATTCTCGTGCGTCCCACAGAGCAGTTAAACTAAGAATAATAGGTCATCTCTTTTTATGGTTCCACCAATTAATTGACCTACTAACCGGGCAGACAAAACTCTGCCCGGTTACTGTGTTTCTTTTTTCACGAATCCCAACTTATAACGGACGAAGTATTGCTCAAGGTCTTCCGTGCGCTGTGCCCATTGAAACTGGGATAACGTCTTCACCCCTTCTTCTTGCAGACGCTGTTGCAGGCCGCTATTTTCCATAACGCGGCTGACATTCTGCACTAGCCCGTCTATATCTCCGGGTTCCACCACGAGCGCATTCACACCCCCTACTGCATAGTCCCTGTTGCCTCGGCTATCCGTACCAACAAAAACACACCCAGACGCCATGGCTTCGGCCGGGGGTAAAGCCCATCCCTCAAGATGGCTGGTATGAATAAAAATGGCGTAAGTTCTATAAAGATTAGCCAATGCCGTTTGAGAGGGATTTTGAACATAATCGATGGATAATGGCAACTCCGACGGACGGTTGGCCACACCAAACAACAAGATGGGAACCGCGGGATATAATTCCCGCAAGCGAATGGTGGTGGCTATTAAATCCTCCCCGCCTTTCCAGACAGAGGGATGATACATGCCTAAAATACTGGGTTTCCTCGGAGCCAACGCTGTTCCCGGATGAAACAGTTCATGATCTACAGCGATAGGAATATGGATCGAGTCATCCAGTCCGCGTTTCAATCCTTCCGAGTAAAGCCAGCGGGATACCATGATTTTATGAAAAGGTGAAGCCCATGTCGCCAATACTCGTTCTTCTTGTCCTTGCCAGGTTTCAAGGTGCTGAATGAGGTAAAATCGTTCTCCCTTGTTCGGTTTGTAATCCAACAAATATTCCGCCGTGGTCCAGGCACTGGCCACCACGATATCGCCAAGCGGCATTACCCGGTCCGTAGGTTCGCTGGGGAGAAATATCAGTTTGACCCCAGGGTGAAAGGCGTGCCAGGATACGTGCGGCGGAATAATGGCCGGTTTTATCCTCGACCAATATCGGTAGGCCTTCCGTAATGTTTTCCACGACGTTGGCTCATGTGGCTTGAATTGCCCCAGCTTGCCGGCATGAACAATACTGACATGATGGCCTCGTTGCGCCAGGTGATTGGCATAAGTGTAAATGACACGGTAACCGCCAACGGGAACAGAAGGGGGACCCGGAAGCAAAAAAGTAATCCGCAACACCGACTGAGGAATTGTAGTCCCACTCCCGACTCTCGTCATTTATTGCCAACTCTCATAAGACTGTCACGCAAAGGCATACCAAACTGTAAATACACACCGCTTAGTTCCCCCAAGGTTTCTCCGATCACAATTCGCGGAGAGCAATCACTGACTGGTCCGGATTGTGAACCAGGCGTTTCACTGTCGAAAGGATATTGTCGGCCCTCATTCTCATTTCCTTATCCGATCGAAAGGATTCCGGCAACAGAATTCGCTGGATTTGACACGCTTTCGGAACTTGAGTTATTGCCGGACTCAGGGAATCGATCACATCGATCCACCGCCAGAAATCATTTCGGTAAGCGGCAATCTCCTCAAAAATAACTGTTAACACAGACTCTTTGGGTTCCTCAATCCAACTTACCACCAAATCCAGTGGTCCCTGCATCAGTTGCACATGTTCTATCCACCTTCGAAGCCTCATGGCATCATGGTAATTAAGTACAAGCGGTGTGACGTAGCGTGACATGTCCGTGTGCACAATATCGGCCGTTGTGACGGGCGATTGACTAATCAAGCTCACCTCATATTCTTGGCTTACCAACCAAGGCGTCAAAGCCGCCAGAATTCCTGTCTGTCCGATGACTAAAGCTTGCTTCATCCATTCGTGCGGGAAACCTCGGCCTTCAGGCCGGAGAGAGATAGCATGCCATGCTCTGTCTGCCCCATTCCCGCTTCTCCTTTCGCGTTTGCCGAGCTATTGTCGGCCCTGAGTACCCATAAGCCTCTTCCCGTTGAACGAAGGCCCAGAAGCGATGAGAGATCCCTTGAACGAGTCCTCAGGTCGCGTTGATGTTGAAGCTGCCGCTGGCCCGTATCGCTACACGGCACTCCCAACTTTCTTGCCCGTAGTCACCATGGCCCACATCATGTCTCCGGTCTGGAGCCCCAAAGTGCTTATGCTTCGAGTCAGGAAAGCGTGCTTCGTGAGGCGTGTGCGTTGATAAACTGCCCCGTCGCAGTTGATGCTCAAGACCGCTGTTGCCCGTTTTCAGCGGCATCGACCTGTCCCACGCAGGCGGCATTCAGACAGTGGGCTTTGGGCACATGTAGCTGGTGACGCTTTCCCTTCGTTCGACCACCGCTGGCGACTTCCACATCGAGACCCGATTCTTCCAGCCTCCCGAACGAGGCACAACGAGTACTGTTCACGGTTGCCGCTATGGTCCTTTCCTTCACCTTCACCCTTACGGGTCTGGTAAGTGGGCCTTGAGCGCCCCTCCCCCCTCGGGAACGTCTGCCACCGGCTCTCCCCTCGCAGGGACGATGGGAACCTTCGGCGTTTGCCTGGCGCCTGCACGATCTTCACCTTGCAGGATCCAATTGTCGAGCCTGAACACAGTCCTCGTTCCGCCTTTGGGCACCAGTCATCAAGACGCATTATGAGACTTTCCGGATGAGGCTGTTGCATTTGGTAACAAAGGAGAAGAATGTTTATCCCCCCCGTTGGCCTACGTGCGGCAATATCCCACTTTACCCTGCCCTGGCTCTAAATCATCTTTGTACATCATAACGATTTTATAGCATGGTTACGAACGTGAGTCAAAACCGCATTCATTAGCTCTGTTCTCTTAAGTGTAAAGACTCGAAGATAAAGAGTAGAGGAGAGCGGTCGCCAAAAGACTGCCGCTCTCCTCTCATGTTATACCTATTAACTGGCGCTGCGCTTCGCCGGTTTGGAACGAGATTGCTCAGAGTATGGATGTAACGGCAAAACATCCCGCCCGAAAGCCGGATTAATGACGTCCGCCGCCGATGCATAGAAGGCCAGAATTGCAGTTATTAATCCCAAATATCCCCCGATTTCAGTGGTTACCGCAGAGTGACCCCACGCCCCTATACCTAGGACGATGAATGTTAACCACAGGAACAGAAAGACCAGTTGCAACCCCCTGTTAATCCGGAAGGTGGCGACCCACATATATAGAGTAAATATGCCCCAAACGAATAGATACCAGCCAACGAAGGCTGACGGAACCGCCGAACCAAAATAATGCGCGAATAGAGCAAATGACCACCAAAACGCTCCGTATGAAAAGAACGCGACGGTTCCAAAGGTATTGCCACGAGGGTATTCTAAGATGCCGGCAACCAGTTGCGCCGTACCTCCATATGCCATCGCCAACGCGACAACCATTCCCAAAGAACGGGCGTCAAACCAACCGGCATTAATCATGCTCAACATCCACGTAGTGAATGCAAAACCTGCAAGACCTAACGGTCCAGGATTGGCTAATTTCCCTGTCATCTGATTTTCGCCTCTATTCAAATTATTTTTGAACAAGACCAAGTCAAGATCGGGTGCGGCGCGAGAAGTCTGAGATCCCCGCGCCTTTTCGGATCTCACGATCCGTCAATTAAGGACGCACCATTTGGTTTATCGCTTCCACCACTTCGGGATTCGCCAATGTGGTCACGTCCCCAATCTCTTTATTATTCGAGATGGAAGCCAAGATCCGGCGCATGATCTTCCCTGACCGGGTTTTAGGGAGGTCCGGAACGATCCAAACCTTGCGGGGACGGGCAATGGGCCCAATCTCACTCACAATGGCCTGAATAATACGCTGACTCAACTCTTCGGATGGGATAATATTAGGCTGAAGTGAAACATAGAGTTCCGGCACCATGCCTTTGATTTCGTCATGGGCGGCAATAACTGCCGCTTCGGCCACCTCATCCAATTCCAGCACAGCGGATTCCAGTTCCTTTGTCCCCAACCTGTGACCGGCCACATTGATGACATCATCAATGCGCCCCAATATCCTAAAATATCCATCCGAGGCTAACATGGCCCCATCTCCGGCCATATACGGCCAGTCGTGCCAATCCTTGCTGTTAGGATCCTTACAGTACTTGGCATAGTAGGTATTAACGAAACGCTCCGGGTCTTTCCAAATCGTCTGTAAACATCCTGGCCATGGATTAAGAATACAAATATTCCCTCCGCGTCCCGAACCTGCAACGATTTCTTGTCCGGCATCATCGTAAATGATCGGATGGATTCCCGGGGCTCCGGGGCCGGTACTCCCCGGCTTCATTTTCTCCAATGCGGGGATTGTCGTACCCAAAAATCCTCCATTTTCCGTCTGCCACCATGTATCGACGATAACGGCCTCATCTTGTCCAATCACATGATAGTACCAACGCCAGACATCCGGTTCAATGGGTTCTCCTACAGTCACCATCAGCTTGAAGTGATAGTTGTACTTCTCAGGGGTGATATCCTTGATCGTCCTCAGTCCGCGAATGGCCGTAGGCGATGTATGAAAGATATTCACACCCAATTCTTCGGCAATGGCAAAAGGTCGATTCCCGTTAGGATACCCCGGCACACCTTCGTAGATTACGGAGGATCCGCCTAAAGCCAGGGGACCGTAAACGATATAAGAATGCCCGGTAATCCACCCAATATCGGCCATGCACCAATACACATCCTCGGGCTTTATATCCAAAACATATTTGCTCGTGCCGGCCGCATATGACAAGTAACCGCCTGTGCTGTGCTGGACGCCCTTAGGTTTTCCGGTGGATCCACTCGTGTACATTAAAAACAACGGGTCCTCGGCGCGCATGGTGGCCGGCTTTACCCGGACTCCTCGAAATTGCGGAAGCACATCATTAATAACGGCGTCTCTCCCGTCCACCAGTGGTGTGGCGCTGGAATAATGACCCGGATGTCTTTCAAAAACCAGGACCTTACTCACATGGAGTCCACCCTCTTCGGCTCGTGCCACCGCCACGTCCGCCTTTTCTTTGTGATCCAGCCATTTGCCATTCCGGTAATAGCCGTCCATCGTGACCAAAACTTGACTTTCGGAATCAATCATACGGTCCGCACATGCCTGGCCGCTAAAGCCTCCGAAAACCACGGAATGGATAGCGCCCAACCGCGCACAAGCTAACATGGCAATAGGAAGTTCCGCAACCATAGGCATGTGAATGGTTACACGGTCTCCCTTTTTGACTCCGGCAAAGTCCCGAAGCAATGCGGCCATCTCATTAACCCGAACATAGAGATCTTGATAGGTAATAACTTGTTTTGTTTCCTCGGGGTTCTCGGGGATGAAATATAAAGCAGTCTTATTGCGATTCGCCTCAAGGTGACGATCAATGCAATTCACCGATGCATTAAGCGTTCCTCCCACAAACCATCGCCAAAAGGGAGGATTGCTGCCGTCAAACAACTGGTCCCACTTCCGTTCCCACTGCAGCAATTCGCCGTAATCGGTAAAGCACTCAGGGAATTTTTCGAGGGCAAAATCTTCTCGCGCCTTTGGGTTGTTCATGTTTGCCTGCTTCACAAAACTCTCGGGCGCAGAATAGTACTCCTCTTCATGCCAATGTACGGCGATTTCGGTTTCGGCAATTCCCGCATCTTCGTTTGCCATGCGTTTTCTGTCTCCCTTCATTCCCTTTGAAATACGTGTTTCGAGTAATTATCATAATATTCCTGCTTAAACTAAGTATACTCGGCAAATATTAAAAGTGTAGTCTTGTATATATTTTCCTAATTTTCTCATTTATTTACTAATGTCTCTTTCGTCTTCTCGGCCGTTAATATTTGACTGCCAATGGAGATTCGATCCCATCGTATCATGCCAAATTGGGATCTTCCTCGATAAAATTGACGCCCCACAACACTTCGGTATAATCAGCTCAAGACAATCATTTATTGAATAAGGAGTGGCTATGCGAACATTCGCCTTGGTAGAACAATACCGACATGCTGACCTGAATCTTCCTAAGCGACATACTAAAGAATCAGCCGGTTACGATCTCGCTTCCGCCCAGACGGTTATCATCCAGCCGGGAGAGATTTATTTAGTGCCTACGGGCTTGAAAGCCTACATGCCTCAAGGTGAGGTTTTGCTCATTATTATCCGCAGTTCCTGGGCCATCAAACGCGGTTGCGTGTTAGCCAACCAAGTCGGTGTTATCGACCGAGATTATGTTGATAACCCGGAGAATGAAGGCCATATTTTTATACCTTTGGAAAACAAAGGAGCAAAGCCTGTTACCGTCCAAGCCGGGGAACGTATCGCTCAAGGACTGTTTGTCCCGTTTGCCGTGACCGATGATGATAGCTCGGAGATCGTGCGTTCCGGTGGATTCGGCAGTACCAGTCGATAATCATAATAAGCAAAAAGCAAAGGGAGCAACCGCCCCTTTGCTTTGAACATCTGCGTCAGGAAATACCACGTTTTTCGCTGTCTTTCTGAGCCTTGGCCCTGTTGTAATAGAAATCTTTCCAAATCAGTCTGTAGACACCCAGGTAGCGTGGTACGCGGTTCCATCCGGGAATCCATGGCGTTAGGGCGAGAACAAGCCAGAAAGCAAATCCAATACTGAGTGCCAGAGCATCCGCAGCCGGAGAATTCGCAACAAATGGCCACTGATAAATCCAGGTGGGAATTGTCATCCACCACGCTGCCGGATAACCGGGGACTGCAGCGTGAATGATACCCCATTGCTCCCCTAGCAGTTGCAGCGGACTGGCGGCATCATGCATTGGGTCTCCTTGTAGAAAGAGAAGATAATTCTGGTTGTTGAAACGAGTCACAACACTGGGGTTTCGCGTTAAAGCCCCCGACATCAGTCCACTCTTTCCAAGCTGCAGAGTAGCGTTGATCAAAGTTGGGACGGGACCGTAATTTCCGGCCGGGACCGTGACTTTGCCAGAGGCAGAACTGCCGTGTGTCGTGAGAGCTTTTTCATAATTGTTGGCCCAAATAATTTGCTGTGCCCTTGAAGCACTTTCAAACGTACGCAGTGCCGGAGAGATGGAAGGGTTGATTGAAGCCGCCATACTCAACGGTTTAAGAATAAACTCCTGCTCGGCATTGATCGGATGCCAAATGCCTGAAATCTTTTGAAGATCCGATTCCACATACCCTGTCCCGTTGTTATAAGGCGGGCCATAATTCGCAATACGCCCCTGGCCGTTTAAGTCGCGGGTCGCCACGGCTTCAAAGGCCACAGGATGTTGGGTCGCGTAACCCTTAATCGTCAGAGGCGGTTTTTCCGGTACGCCAAATATGGCTGCCAGAACCAACACCAACACGACAATGATACCCAAAGTCCCCATCAAATGTTTCATGAAATCTTCCGGCACATATTTATAGTCTTTCACCATCTCATCGTCCATGCGGCTCGCCATGCTATTTCCCCTCCTTTACTTGATTCGCATTCCGCTCGGGGTAAGGCGGCACAACACCTTTCATCCGAACCCGGACGATATGTGCAAAAATTACCAGACTCAAGACCAAAGGCATGACGACGACATGCATTCCGAACATCTGTCCAGCATTAGGTAGATTGACCCACCCTAAACCCAACGCGTTTAGACCATCTTTAGCCTGCACTGCGTTCCACTGGGAATAAAAGTCTCCATTGATAAGAAAGCCGGTAAATGCCGTCGGAATAGCGATGATTATAGCCACGGCCCCCAACAGCCAGGTTTCTCTGCGACCTCCGCGCCAGGCTCCGGTAAAAAAGACGCGCCATAAGTGCATCATCATAAAAAAGAAGAACGCCTGCACCGCCCAAAAATGGGTTGCGGCCACAAAGCGCATCGGACCATTGTAAGACCAAGATGCCGCTCCGTTTGCGGCTAAAATCACACCGGAAATAATTAACACCACAAAACTGGAGGCTGTTAGCGAACCCAGCATATACATAAAACCTTGAGCATATTCCGGCATTGTCTCCGGCAACCAAGTATCGACAGACAATACTGCCGAACTGGCTTTGCGTGCCGTGGTTGTCCAGTTTGCCATCTATAACTCCTCCCCTGTCTTCCTGCCAGAATCCAATATTTCATGGGTCGATTGACTAGTGCCGTTTCCTCGGCCATAGTAAGCCCCCGACAAAGGTCAAAAGGAAAATAATTTCTACAATATAGTTACCTGTTGCGGTCGTCACTGGTTTCATCCCCTTTATTCTGGTTAGGATAACCTGTTGGTTTCGGCATTATTCTTTAGATCCTTGTGAATGACGGCCTCTTGGCCGTATCCTTTGCCGTGACAGTTTTAGTGTAGAGGAAGGGGGCGGGGCGGGGTCATTGGCAGACGGTCCTTCTTCCATGGACCTGTCGATATCGATTAATAGGGTCATTTGGCCCCACTTGTTGACCCTAAGGAACTACGTTCAGTTCGAATCTATTGGGGTTCATTATCCAAAAATTCCTTCCATGTTGATTATTCCAGAAACCCTTGTTGCCCGGCTCTTCTTTTGCATGTCTCCACGGTACGTCGACTGACCGTCTCGTCGTTTATGGTTTACCAGTCCGTGAATCGATTTGACTTGCTGTCATGAGGAACAATTCGCCAAAGAAAAACACACGAATTTTCACTTACGCTGCTCGTTGTTAAAGAATTCAATATGTTCGTTAAATGAATCCGACGTGAACCCTGCCATATCTTTTCGATTGTTGCATCTTGCAATAGTACCTCCGGATGGTTGTTGCGGACTACACGACAGGATTATCGCACAGGAAACGACAGACTTAGCGGAGAAGAATATTCCACAATATAGGGGATCCATGTAACCAATCCCTGCGATGTTGCGTTACTCTATGTAGAAGAGCATGAAATTCTATGAGTACTTAAACATCCATTAATCTGGCGGGTGATCTGTCTGTGTCAAGAAGTCGAGCCGCAAAACGTCAATCAAGTCGTTGGGTGAAAACGTTATGGGTTCTGCCTGTTGTCGCAGTCGCAGGCTTTGTTTATGGGACGTCGCCTAAGGCCTCTTTAACCGCGAGTTCCACTGCCCTGGCCCGTCTGAATACCAACGGCACCCTTAAATCTGCCGTTGCCATCGGTCCCGATGGTCAAAAAATCAAGTTGGCAGAGAAGCAAAATCGACTGTGGCCGCTTGCTTCGATGACTGCCGGCACGCGTTATCAGGTTCATTTATCGGTGGCAGGACCATCGTGGTGGCCTTTTGGTTCCAGCAACCTATCTCTCGGGGTGACAACGCCCAAAGATCCCATGGTCCGGGCAACCGATCTGACAGTATCACCAAACAGCCCGGTAGACCTGGCCTTGTCATCTCCGGCCTCAAGCCTCGACATCATCACAAGAAACCACAAATCCGTAATCCGAGCTTCCGTTCCGCAAGACACCTACTCCCTTCGCAGTCTGGGATCGACTCCCGGGGAAAAAGGCACATTAACCGTGCAAACACAAGCGCGAGCGTGGGAAAGTGTGTCAACGCCGAAAACCTTGAGTTGGAGAACACCCAGTTGGTTGAAATTGCAAGCTTCACCCTCAACCAACACGGCGATTGGTCTAAATCAGCCCCTGACAATCCATTTTTCCCATCCTGTTGCAAATACAGATTTGCAACCCACCCTAACCCCAAACATCCAGGGGCACTGGACCTGGAAAAACTCCACAACCGAAGAATTCGTTCCCAGCACATCCTCCCCCTGGGGTTGGGGTCCGGATCAAGTTATTAAAGTGTCGATTCCGGGCGGAACTCAGGGATATCACAGCGCCCAGGGGGCATACTTACCCAAAAACACTGTTATGTCTTGGGCTACCAATGCCGGATCCACACTGCGCTTGCAGGAACTGCTGGCGAAATTAGGCTATTTGCCCCTGAAATGGGCACCAACGTCCCCTGTTCCGGCAACGCTTTCGGCGCAAATCAACGCCATGATGAATGCTCCGCAAGGGAATTTCTCGTGGCAGTACGCCAACACACTTCCTCCATTAATGGCCCTATGGCATCCGGGTCAATATACCGTAATGGTAAAAGGAGCTGTCATGAATTTCGAGCGGGTCCACAATCTGCCTGTCGATGGAATCGCCGGGCCCATAGTGTGGAAGGCACTGATTAACGCCGACCTGGCCAATCAAACCAATCCGGACGGCTATTCCTACGTCTATGTTTCCGAAAGTCAGCCCGAAACTCTGACGCTTTGGCACAACGGTACTATTGTGCTGAGGTCGCCGACCAATACAGGCATTCCTCAATCTCCGACTTACTTGGGAACACAGCCCGTGTATGTGCGCTACCGCTCGCAGACGATGAAAGGGGTTAATCCCAATGGCGTTCCTTATAATGACCCTGGGGTTCCTTATGTCAACTATTTTGACGGTGGAGATGCGGTCCATGGTTTCCCCCGGGCGAAATACGGTTTCCCTCAAAGTCTCGGTTGTGTAGAGCTTCCTATTCCCGAGGCTGCTAAAGTCTGGCCATATTTACATTACGGCTCATTGGTGACCGTTGACCCACCCGGTTCTCCTTCCACTTATCCGACATCCATCTCCTCATCGGCCTTAACATCTACTACCCCATTTCAACAATTTGCTTACGATTCATGAGTACTTTGATTACCGACCAGATGGCCCATATGATCTACGCCATCTGGTCATAGTTTTTTTGCGAAAACTTCTTCTTAATAAATTATGATAACGACTCACGGGGAACAGGTGACAATCGTGCAAAGCATTGTAAAAAGCCGTCTCATTGCAAACAGCAAAAGATCCCACCGTTCTCGACACGTATGGCCGTGGCAGAAATGGGCATTGGAGCAAGTACATGCCCAAAAAACCGAGACAATTTTGGATTTAGGTTGCGGCAAAGGAGAAATGGCTCGCCAATTGATTGCAGGAATGGGACCATCCGGCGAAATCGTAGCTGTTGACCCATCCCCAGAATTGTTACACGAGGCGGAAATCCTGTCCGGCAAGGACGGGGAACGGAGCATTCAGTGGATGATCGGCACCCATCGCCACATCTTTTACCGTGACAAGAGTTTTGACAAGATACTCAGCGAGTTTGTCTTGGACAGTCACCACATTGACGAAGCTTTGAGTGAATTGCAACGACTGATCAGCAATCGCGGGCGGGTTGTCTTGTTATGCTTCGGCCCGACAAACACTCATTTGGCCCGTATTTCACGAAGATTTTGGACCTGGGTCGTCGCTTATCATCGTTTCGTAGGTCTGCCCGTTCGTCAGTTTTTCATTAATCCTCTCGATTTACCCTCTCTTGAAGGACTGTTACCGTCTTACCACTTTGCTCACATTTCTTCCCGTCAGTGGTTGGGCGGCTTCATATATGGACTGTCTATGGAATATCACGAACCTTAAATTTCTCTTGACACGAAACTTCCGACTATCGGCGACGAGAGCTATGTATTGCCTCGCCGTGATAAACCAATCCCGGTTTCCCCGTAAAAGATTTGCCCTGCCGAGATGTTGTTCGCACTCAAGGTGTTATGCACTCCCTTTACAGGATTTCTCGCGAACCGTACTATTTGTTTAAGGGATTTTTTCAGGAAGTTTGCCGAGATGCCGATAAACCTTGTCTTAAAAAGGAAAGAGAGGCGCCTTAATGAACTTAAGTGCGATCATATTTATCCCGTTCATGATCACCATGATGGTCCTGGCAGCCAGTACGGCGTTTTATCATCAATCATCCCATGAACCCGATAACGATATGCGCCTAGGTTTAAGGCATGATCACTATCTTTATCACGATAGGTTATCTGATCTCGAACGATACCCAAGCAAAACTCCCTTGGAAATTGCTCAAGAACGGTATGCGCGCGGAGAAATGACCCATGAAGAATTTGATATCATGGTAAAAAGATTGCGCGAGTCTCGCCACAGTTCGCAAAAATGGTAAAGTCCCGAGAATAGTTCACGAGGAGGCGTTTTAGTGCCCCATGACCATCATTTCGATCCGGAACAACTTTCTCGCATGGAAGAGTTCCGGCGCAACATTTTTCCGCCGGCTCAAGCTCTGAGCCACTTTATTACCCGACCCGACATGGTAATAGCCGATATTGGCTGCGGGCCGGGCTTTTATACGATCGAGTGCGCACGAATGCTGACCGAGGGCAAAGTGTATGCCATAGACCGGCAAGAAGATATGGTTGAGTGGACGCATAAGCGAGCGATGGAAGCTAATCTCACCAATGTCACAACCATACGGACATCCGCAGAGTCCATTCCCATACCCTCCGAGAGCTTAGACGGCGTTCTCATGGCCAATGTGCTGCACGATGTGCCGGAACAGGAAAATATTCTAAGAGAAGTTCAACGGCTGCTTAAGCCTGGCGGCACGTACTGTTTAATCGAATGGGATAAAATTCCCACCGATTTTGGGCCGCCCTTGGAAATTCGTTTTAGCCCTCAGGAGCTCATTGAGAAGCTCATGGCGCATCAATTCCGTCCCGTGCGGCAAATTCCCGCTTCCAGTCCATGGTTTCAAGTTATGGCAATCAAGCCCACCCTGCAATGAGAGTGGGCTTGATTCTCATCTTTAAAGTTGGCGCAACATCTGTTCGTCGTGATGGAAGTTTCGATCAAGGAGCAAAATCATGCTGGCAACCAGTATACGGGAGACTCCAATCGGGTCATAGTCAAGTTTCTTGCCCAGCCGAGTAATATGCTCATGAAAGAGCTGACTATCGGAAACCATTTCCACTAAGGATTGCAATGCCGACTGTTGCGTCGTTCCCCATAATGAGGCCACTTCCATCTCTTCGCCTTCCACAATATCATGGACATGTTCCGCATGGACCAATCCCAGGCGGGCCCCCAGTGCCAGCCATTTTACCAATATGCGCTTATTCCGGCGCAGCCTCTCCGCAAAAACCACACGCACCGGCTCCGGATATTCTGCCGTGGGAGCCAGCGTTTGGTCCGGCATGTAATGAACAACCAGATCTGCAAATGCCTTCTGCGGTTCGATATAACGCATAACGTCCGGACGCCTTCGTTCAATTTCATTCAAAACCTCTTGGGGGGTATATCCGCGTGCTCCGGAATCCCGACGAACCTTCCACCTGACACGCAATTCATTATCCGTATCAAAGTAAATCCGCAAATCCAGAGCTTCCCGCAACTTATCCAGGTATAGGGTGTGTAACCCTTCCAAGATAACGATATCCGTGGGAACAATTTCTTCCATCGGTCCAAATCGTCCGGTGGCATGGTCATAGGTCGGCTTGACAATAGATTTTCCGTGCCGGAGGGACCATAGATGATCGATCAACAGCCCCAAATTATTTGCCTTCCACGGATTCAATGCGGTGACTCCGATTGCATTGCGTTCATCACGGTCGAGCGAATGGTAATCGTCCAGCGTCAAAACTGTTACCCGATCCACCCCAAGGAGTTCTTGCAAGGCCGCAGCATAAGTCGACTTGCCGGCACCACTGTCTCCCGCTATCCCAATCATAGAAATTCGATGACGCCTTGTTACCATTCGAAATCCCTCCTGTCCTCTTAAGGGTTTGAGACCTGCGCGAACTGTTGGTGAAGTGCACTGACGCCTAGTTCCTATTTATAGATCAAACGCGATTTACGGAACCGGTCAAGGCAAGCTTTTTCTTCACCATCGCCTTTATTGCTTCTCGGCCGGGGCCTAGGTATTTGCGGGGATCATATAACTTGGGATTTTCCTGAAGCACCTCTCGGACTTTTTCGGTAAAAACCTCTTGGTTATCTGTATTAATATTCATTTTGGCTATCCCTAGGCCGATCGCTTCGCGAACATCGTCATCAGGAATTCCGGAACCGCCATGGAGTACCAAAGGGATCCCTGTTGCCTTTCTGATTGCCGAAAGTCGGTTAAAATCCAGCTGTGGTTTCCCCTTATAATGCCCATGAGCCGACCCGATAGCCGCGGCCAGCGCATCAACATGCGTTTCCCCCACGAATCGTTCGGCATCCTCCGGGCGACATAGGGTGGCCATGCGCTCGTCTATGGTCAAATCGTCATCCGTCCCCGTAATCCGGCCCAGCTCTGCCTCCACTTCAATATCTAATGAATGACACAAATCAACAACTTGTTTAGTAAGCGCGATATTTTCTTCCAACGGGAGTCGGGAGGCGTCGATCATAACCGATGAGAAGCCGGCGCGGATAGCCTTGAGCACCCAGTCCAGGTTCGGCCCATGATCCAAATGCAACATGACGGGCACACTACTGCGTTCTGCAGCCGTTTGAGCGATCGCCACGGCATAATCAAGACCCATATATTTCAAAGCGCCTTCACTAGCACCTAAAATAACGGGCGCACGCTCTTCTTCGGCAGCTTCGATAATGGCTTGCACAAATTCCAGATTATTGATGTTGATTTGGGCCACGGCATACCCCTTGTCTAACCCATCTTTAAGCCAATAGCTGAACGAACCAAATCGCACTTATGCCACTCCTTTTCCAATCCAAATTGTTGGCGTATTTCCGCAAGAGGGTTGGCCCACGTTTCCTGGCGTCTGCCATTTTTAGTTATTTCAAATTTTCTGCTATCTCAATGGATAATGAAAGACTTATGCCAATCCAACGGCACTCCCCTGGAAATACCATGAATTATTTTAGAGGTTTTTTGTGAAGGCAATCACATATTTTCGTCGAAATACCTATCAATGGATGTGAGATGTTGCCCTAGCCGCGTGAACAGCATAAATAATAACCGTTTCTGCATTAAGAATCAAGAGAATAGCGAAATGAATATCGATTAAGAATTATACGCGATGACAGTGCACTCCATCGGCAAATCGCAAGTACTGTGCCGTCCATGGCAGATGCAGTATAAATCTTGACATATTGACCTGCCATGGGCTGAGAGAGACCAATAAGAACAGTTTGTGCCGAGACAGGATAGGTTTCAATGTGATTGTGACCCATTCTCAGGCTCATAGCTCTGGATGTCAGTACTTCAATATTACCTTGAGCCGAGGCCAGAACTTTGAGAGAGAGCAACGAGAAGGGTCGATGGCCCCAGCGAACATGAAGCGGAAGGTTGATACTTTGCACGGTTCCGAGAAGATGACATCCGACAAACACGCGGGTTAAAGGATCTATCGGCCACCTGTCATCATTGTGTTGGAGATAATACCGTCCCATACGGCAAATCACCTCACCAATTCCCCCGTAGAGGTCGAAATGAATGGTCTTCAAAGTATTCCCCCGGTTCTTGGCGGTACTTGATACTATGCTTGAGAGCATCTCATCATATTGTCTAGCCAAGACATTGCGAAATCGTTACCATAAATTGATCTCCTGCTGAAGTTTTTCTCAGAGAATAATTAAGAGGAATATTTGGCACTGCGCATGGATATCCACAAGGTGTTTGTAGTGGCCTAATTCTGGTTACAGTGGCTGGTGTTGTGCAAAGCTGGCTTTAGTCCGGACTCGTTGCAGGGCATTGTCGACTGATTTTGCCGATCGCCCAAGTTTCCGGGCAATTTCTTGGTAAGTGCAGCCAGCCAAATATAAACTGAGGACTTCCCGTTCCAATGACGTGAGGCGTTCTTGCAACAGCGTCACCCATCGTTCTCGACTCTCCTGTTCCATCACCCAGCGTTCTGGGTTGGTGGCATCTGGGTCGACCAGTTTGCCGATAAATGGACGGGAATCCGATTCATCGGACGGAGACTGATATAACGAAAAGGCGGTGTTCAAGGGTTGTTGCTTTTTTCTGGTCGCGCGAATCACCGCGCTAATAATCCGCCTGCTCACACACAGATCTGCAAACGCTTGAAACGGCACATTATGATCTTCACGAAAATGACGGATGGCATACAACAACCCAAGCATCCCTTCCTGATGGAGATCATCATATTCCAACCCCTTCACAAAATAAGAGCGGGCTTTTGCCGTAACCAGCCCTTGATACCGCAACAGCAATTCCTCCGTTGCCCTATTGTCCCCTTCCCTGTCACGTGCCAGCAATTCATCGTTGGAATCCGGAATTTTTCCTGCCGCCAATGCCGCCATTCATTAATTCCTCCTTTGGTTTATCATTATACGGTAACATTCTTACGAGGATCCATCCCAAATATCTTCGGCTTGTCAGTTCTTTTTAATGTCTTGTAATTCGTAGAGCAGTGAGAAACAATTTGGTTATGGCCTTGATTGACGCCAGAACAAAGCTATAATGCCGAATGATGCCTACATCGGGAAGTGGTGCAGAGTACAAAACCATCACGCCCCTCAAATTCGCTGGGCGAGCCAAAGCCCCTGACTATCGATTCGAGCATCCATGAGAGTGAAAATATCTATCATGTTGGAAAGGCAGGTAAGAGATGCAACATTACGACTATCTTATCATCGGCGGAGGTATGGCCAGTCTATCTGCGGCTCAGGGCATTCGCAGACGGGATCGCCAGGGGAATTTGGCCATTTTTTCAAGTGAGCGATATCCTGTCTATAATCGGCCTCCTTTATCGAAGAAACTTTGGACGGAAGATCGGGTGGAAGATATTTGGATGCGCCCCGATACCCGTAATCTTCACGTCGATGAACACTTAACCACAACCGTATCCACTATTAATGCCCGCGATAAAACTGTGACAGATGAACGGGGCTATACCTATGGTTATACGAAGTTGTTGCTGGCTACGGGTGGAACACCCAAGGAATTGCCTTTTCGTGATGTGCCTATTTTGTACTTTCGCACCTTAGACGACTACTTTTTACTGCGACGATTAACTGAGAACAAAACACAGTTCCTTGTCATCGGAGGTGGGTTCATCGGATCGGAGATTGCCGCCGCCTTAAGCATGAATCACAAGGAGGTGAGGATGATCTATCCTGAACCCCATCTCGTAGACAGATTTTTCCCGGAGGACCTCAAACAGGTCATCGACGCAAAATATCTGGAAAACGATGTGAAACTCGTTGCCAACGACACGATAGAGACCCTAAAATGCGAAGGAGATCTGATTGCGGCAACAACCCAAAACGGGAAAAAATTCCGTGTCGAGGCTGTGATAGCGGGCATTGGCATCAGGCCCAACCAAGACTTGGCTCAAAAGGCAGGACTTGGCGTGAATGATGGCATTACCGTTAATGAATACTTACAAACCTCGGATCCTGATATTTATGCCGCGGGAGATGTTGCATCCTTTTCCTATCCCTATCCCGACCAAAGAAGCCGGATGGAGCACGAAGACAATGCCTTGGCTCAAGGACGTGCAGCCGGTGAAAATATGGCCGGTGCCAATAAAGTTTATACCCATCTTCCGTTTTTCTATTCAGACATGTTTTCCTTGGGCTACGAGGCCATTGGCAATTTAGACTATCGCTTTGACATTTTTGCGAACTGGAAGAAGGTAGGAGAGGAAGGAGTACTCTATTATTTACACAACCAAAAAGTCGTCGGCATACTTAACTGGAATGTTTGGGACGGCATCCCTAAGGCGCGCCAAATCATAGAGAAACAAAAGACATACCAAGACCCCGGTGAACTCAAAGGGACCATTCAGAACGAATAATAACGTCAAAAGACGGGGAACACCTTAATAAGGATTGTCCCCGTCTTCTTCCCAGGTGACGAGACTAAACGTGGCCATTCTGACAGTTAAAACGAGGTATGGGGAATAGATATGGGACCATTCGGAGCCTGTCCCAAAGTGACGGTCTTTGATATCGCACCATGATGGGTGTCCACTGTTACCGTGATTTTTTGCCCCACATTCTCCTGATTGATGACGTTCTCCAATTGTGTGGCCGATGTCACCGTATGATGATTAATTTCGGTGATTACTTCACCGGCCTGAAGTCCGACCTTTTGCGCTGCACTGTGAGGAATAATATAATTGATAGCCACTCCCTTCGCACTCGGCAAGCCATATTGATGAGCCAAAGCCGCATTATCCGTCAACACCGCCACACCCAGCCAAGGCATTCGTGCATGCCCGTATTTCAGCAATTGGGGCCACAATTTCTTAACCGTCGACACCGGAATCGCAAATCCGATACCCTGTCCTTGTGTGGAAACGGCCGTATTAATCCCTATCACTTGCCCTTTGAGGTTTAAAAGCGGCCCCCCACTGTTGCCGGGATTGATGGCTGCCGATGTTTGCAGCAAGTTCGGATATTGGCGTTGGCCAATGGTAAGCGGTCTTCCTTTGGCACTGACAACCCCCTCCGTCACGGTGTGATTTAAATCGTAGGGATTACCGATGGCAATATCCCAAGCTCCCACCGGTGTAGCTCCTGAGCTACCCAAAGGCAAGGTGGGCAAAGGTTTGGAGGCCGATATTTTCAAGGCCGCAACATCGGAAATATAATCCGTGCCAATCACACGTGCGGAAAAGGATTTCGAATATCCCGGAACCTGGACCTTAATCTGATTGGCTCCATAAATCACGTGATCATTGGTAACTAAATCACCTGAAGACGTCAAAAAGAACCCGGTCCCAATGTCGACTTGCCCATTCTTGTGGGTTGCCACCACTTTGACAATGGCCGGGCTGACGCGTTTCACCACGTTGGAAATCGTGTCCGGTGCAATAGGCAAGGTGGGTGTGGTGTGTGTCGCAACTTTACGATAGGTCGGTGAACCCCCGACACTATGATGCGTGTGCAAAACCAAGGCTCCTCCGCCTACCACCCCGGCTCCGACCACAAATCCTGCCGCGGACACTCCTAATGTTTTTAACATTGCGCAGATGAAAAATCACCTCCAGAACACTACCTCGAGTATTCTGGAGGATCATCGCACAGAAATGTTGCCAAATGGTTTCCGTTGTCGTTTACGGTGCTAATTTCCCTGCAACTTCCGCTAAACGGCGGCCCAAAAACAGCGCTATTGTTCGTTCATCATCCGACAATTCGCTCTTGTTGCCGAGTTCACTGGGACCATAAGGGCTTCCCCCTGTGGTGGTGCCATGAATCGCAGGCACCAGATAGCCGGTGGGCACAATGATCATTCCATGATGATAAGCAAAGGTGGACATGGTCAAGATCGTGGTTTCGTGACCCCCATGCATCGTAGCGGCCCCGGTGAAAAATCCCGCAGCCTTTCCTGCCAGTTTTCCTTCCGCCCACAGTGGTCCGGTTTGATCGAAAAAATTCTTCAGCTGGGCGCTCATATTGCCATATCGGGTGGGGGAACCAAAAGCAATGCCTTCTGCCCACACTAAATCCTCCAAAGTTGCTAGGGGCACCTCTTCTTGTGCTGCTAAAGCATTTTTGATGTGTGGATTGCTATCGATTACTTCACGCGGCAACAAATCCGGAACACGCCTGAGCCTTACGTCGGCTCCAGCCTCCCGAGCTCCATCCGCAATGATTTGTGCCAGTTTAAAAACCGATCCTGTCATAGAATAATAAATGACGCTGATTTTCACCGTTATCATCCTTTCTTTGGTATCATGGCCGAGGAAAGTCGGCATAAGAATTCCCACAACCTTGAGTGTTTTAGAGATGCCCTATTTGCACCTCCTATAATTATTTGACGGAGCACAGAGACTTTGGATATGCTGTTTTCATAAAAAAATTTGTGAACCCGCCATGAGCTGCCAAAAGAGGGGCGTTGTAAATCTCGTCTGGGTGAAATAGTAAAGAGGAGGAACGGATAGTGCCCGATATTGGCTTAACACCCTATGGGTCCAATAATGCCCCACTTGAGAATTGCAACCGGTTTATCGAAGAGTTCTTCATTGAATCACGGCCGATATTATGGCGTATGGCTTTTCATATGCTAGACGACAGAACTTTAGCCGACGATGCCGTATCCGAGATCTGGCTTCGTGTTCTCACCCATCTGCCGGGTTTTCGGAAAGAATCAAAATTTACCACTTGGCTCTATCGCATTGCCATGAATACCATCATCGATATGGCTCGCGCCCAAAAGCGAACGACCCCTTGTCCCGAGTCGTCATGGAAATCAAAAGATCCCCAAGACGATCCCGACAACGGCTGTGAACAGTCGCTTAAAGACGCCTTGGTTCGTCATAGCTTAAGTCAACTGCCTTTCTCTCAGCGGTCCTTGATTATCATGCGGGATATTGAGGATCTGTCTATTCGCCATATTGCTGAAATCCTGGAGATACCTGAAGGTGCAGTCAAATCTCGGTTGCACCGGGCGAGAAACTCACTTAAACGTATCTTGCAACACAAAACGCGAGTGCCCGGAAAAGAAGGCATCGGCAGATTTTTTATTTCTGAGAGCGGAAAGTTGTCTTAAGGAGAGTAATATATTCGTGGATCCAAAACAAAAGGAGCGCGGGTCCCAGAACCGCGCCCACGTGATTTTTCGAACCAATTCTACACGCTACAACCGTCGCCGTGTCAGCGTAAAATCTAGGTCTTGTATAGACTGAGTACTGAGGTTCTTGACACGAACGCGACCCGGACCTTCGGATTCCACGAGCCCCATGGTCGTAAGAATTTGCATGGCTTGTTTAAGAGGTGCAAGCTTTATACCCAATTCGTGCGCTTCCTGCACGAGATCGATGCTTGCACCGGAAGCCAGACGTTTGGTTAAAATTGCGTCCCGATACCGAGCGGCTAGAGTGCCGGGATTGTCGATGAGTCCCACGTATTTCACCTCTGTCATGTAACCTTTTCTTCATTTGAAACGTTCAATGCTAGTATAGCGGGTTCATAACATAAAAGACAGCCATTCACGGCCTCATCCTCGGCAACAACTGATTGAAATCGGCAGGGCTGGATATAATTAGAAATGACCCTCTTGACGAACCATGTATTATGTTAACAGAATAGTGAAAAGGAAGGTGAAACTGTGTCCGAACTCGGTTCCTCTATGACTCCGGCAAAAGCGTCCGAAGACACCTCCCGGCGCAAAAGAAAATTGTGGAATTTTGAACGTCCCCATTTGTATTGGCCATGGTGGATCATGTTCAGTATGGTTGTAATCGTAGCCTTGGCGGCCTCCTACTTCATGGGGATGATTTCCACTCTTTCCTCCGCCCATTCATTATTGACCAGTTTGCATAATCAATTGAACGCCGTAGCTCAGGAAAAGTCTCATCTTAATAAAGAGGCACAATTGCTGGGTGTCCTGCAAAATGTCCGGACAGGTCACTGGTCCTCTCCCTTCGCTTGGGTGATTTTGGCGCCCCAAATCATATGGCTTGGGGTAGGTCTTGCCTTGGGGATGATTGTCGCCGCCCTCTTTTACCGCCGGCGCTACAAAACCGTCGAACCGGTTTCTCAAGCCAGCAGTTCTCAAAATTTCAGCCCTCCGCCTCCTCCCGTTGACTCTTCTCCCTATTCGCATTCCTATGCTTACGGGAACTCTCCAGAAGAAAAGGTTCGAGAAAACTCAGCCCATCCCCGGTGGCTAAGAGAATTCATTGGCCTCGTTCTTTGGGTCATCATTGTGGCAGGATTGGCATTTGTTATTGTTCACGTGGCCTTAACATGGGGTCATAACTTTCCTGTTCATTTCTCCCGTTTGTCGCGATTATTTTGATACCGACGAATATCTTTTTGTCGGCTTTTTAATGACGCCGCAACCGAAACGACCATAACGATAAGTCCAAAGAGTTCCGTACCCATAGCCGC
>JAKACM010000167.1 GCA_021821465.1 Bacillota bacterium | reverse complement strand
TCCCGATGTCCCGCCAGTTGGCAGCCCGATAGACCGTTCCCCGAAAGCGCGAGGGGTCGATAAAGGTTTCGGCCAACACCACCGAATGACCATGGATGGCTTGCCAATCCGCTCGGAGACGACGCGTGGCTAAACCCAACACGCGAGACCCGAGATGGGGCACGTGCGCACCGGGTAAAATCAGAAACCGGGCATTATTCGCCACGAAACGCAGCCTCCGGCGGCGTTGTTCCGGAGTCCAGCCAATCCAGACTTCTCGGGCCCGGCAACGGTAGGCTGCAGCGGTCCAACCAATCAGGGCTAGCCACTGCCCGTGCCATTCCGCCACCTTTCCGAACTGCATCAAGCAGATTCACCGTACCCATAACATTGGTTTCAAACGTATCTCTAAGGGTGATCATAACTATCCCTCAGAATTGCACGCGCTGCCAAATGTACAATTATCACTGCCCTGGCACATAATTTGTATGGTTGGATCCCGTGTACATCGGTCGATAATCATGGTGAATGGGGGCTGATACTACACTGTTATCGATTGAGTTTTGAATTTCCGTTAAGTACGTTTACTATTGGAAAAGGAAGGGGGTTAGTTTTCGTGTATTTTGTTATGTGGGCTTATATTTCTTATGTGTTGACTTTTGTACTTGGCGTTATCTTCTTTGTTCGTTATGATCTGCGAAGAAAATCTTTGCCCCCTCGACTTCTGGCCTTGCATCTGTTTTTGGCAGTGATGACCTTTATCTTTTTCACCTCGGCCTTGGCCCCATCGCTCAAGCCGCATTACAGTCATCCGCAAATTAGTACGGGTCGGAACAGTTCCAACTGGCTGAACCTTGAACGCCACCACCACATACTGGGACAACGAGGATTTGGCCCTTCGGGGAGGAGGTCGTCATGAACCTTGTTGTGTGGGCATATTTGGTATTCCTGCTGAATGTTATAGCAGGCTTCGTACTATTCTTTGGCTTTCTGCTACGTAAACGCCGATTTCCCTTGGGATGGACATTGGCGCATATCGGACTTGGCGCCGTGACCTTGCTGATCTTTACTCTTGCTGTGTTTCATTAGCCGTTGGTGTCGTGTGCGGAAAAGCTCGCGACATCATGGTTAATAAGATCGGTGGCCCGTATCTCATCGGATGCAAGGGAATATCCGAGCCACACAAAACTTCTTACGAACTGGCTTTCAGCGCCATAACAACTATCTATACCTCTTCTCGATGAATTGGTTGTCCTAACCCAGGAAAACAGATTAGGAACACGAAAAAAATCCTGCACCCCTGCACCATACCAGTGTGTGGGGTATGAAGAACTTCTCAGCTTTTGAGGACAGGGTTCAGGAATTTGGCAGTTGTTCAGTAGTCTAGTCTCTGCTATTGAAACGGCAACCTGCGATTAAGCCGTGGCGTTTTGTACGCTAAACCGACAGCCACAACGAAGGTAACGTTTCCTGAAGAGGCTGCAGCTAGCACGTCTGAATTTGATATGCCCCGATAATGTGCCTTGGATGTGGAGTACCCCAAAGAAATACGCTGGTCAGCCTTCTTGAGCTCACAGAAATGAGATGGCAAAGAGACTTGATGGCATAAATCCTTCTGCGACTGCGCATAATACCGTGATACGAGTTCTTTACCGAGGATTAGCGGATATGACTTTTTTTGGAACAGTTCCACCCAGAAACACTACATAATGCTTGACAGAAATTGAGGAGGGACTCTCGAATGAATCGAGCTGCAAAAACTCTTCAAGATCGCCCGAAGGGGCTATTGGCCTCCATGCTCCTTTTGTTGGTCATTCAGTTTGCATTAGGAATCTATACGAACCTCTTTGTCACCCTTTCCAAGATGGGTCCGTTTATGGGTTTAGGAGGATTTATGGGGATGGGGAGATCTATGGGAATAGGAGAAATGTTAATCCGTGGAAGGTTTGTTCCTCTTTTTATGGTGCATATGATGTTGGGAATGCTGGTAGCACTGATGGCGCTTATTATTGCACTGGTCTCATTGGTTCGGGGCGGATCCCGTTTCGTTATACTGGCTTGGACTTCGTTACTAGCGGTGCTGGCGGCGGGATACAGCGGGCTGCGCTTTGTCATGTATGGTCAACATAATGGAGATTCTTTTGTAATGGCTATCGGGTGGATGATTGCCTTTAGCGCCTATTTTATGGCTGTTAAAGGGCAGTGACATTCGGTGGTGCAATTTCTCATTTCGACGGAAAAGACACCTTGCGATCCTGATGCAAATGTGCTGGGGCATGGCCCTTGAGTACATCAGATCATCAGTCTTTTGGAAAAAATGACCTTGGAGATTCTAGTCGATAATGAACGTGTGTCGGCACTGGCCTCCGGTATAATCCCTTCGGTATTCATGTACACTTTTTGCCAAAAGTTCGAGATCTATACTATGCAATGTCGCTTTTCACAGACACGGAGTAGACCCGGACGCGTTCGGCCTTTTGTTGACTGCATTACGAGACACAAAACCTCCTACGTTAGTTTCGCCATCAATCCATAATTCTGGTCAATCGTCCGCATCGGGGATTCTGGCAGTTTCTAGTCCCGATTGACGCCCACCATCAAACCACCTGCCAGTGTTGGTGGGCAAGGTTCTTGCATGCGTGGGACATTCAGACAAAAAAGTATACGAAAAAATTTTTCGCTAGTACTTGACACGTAAAAAGGCCATGATTTACTATAAGGTCAAGGAAAGACAAAGTCATAAAGAGAGAGGCGATTGCAATGACAATGTGGGACGAATTCTTCCGACCGTTGGAACAGATCAATTTCGCGCCGGCCACCAACATAGTGAAAAAAGATGACGAATTTAAGGTGGTATTGGCGGTGCCCGGTTACACTGAAGACCAATTGCATTTGAATATCGAGGAGAATATGTTGGAAATTCGCGGCGAGGGTGACACCAGTGGAGAACCTGACGTATATCTCCGTCGTGAGATTAGACAGCTGCCATTCCGTTACCGCATCGAACTGCCGGAACGGGCACAAGCACAAGATATTGGAGCTGACTTGAAATCGGGATTATTGACCGTGACGATTCCATTACAACCCAAAAAAGTTATTCGGGTTAAGATTCAAGGCGCTGACGCCAAACGAATTGACGTGTCAAGTTAAGAGAAGAAAACGCATTGAGTCATGAAGTGGCGCGAGGCGCTGTGGCCCAGGCCATAACGGCTCGCGCCTTAAGTTTATCTTCGGTTCGTTCTCGCTTGCCTTTACCGACGCGCGATAAACTACCTCGGAACTGACAAATCTTCACCGGCAATCCTGGCAAGAGAGTAATAGCCTCGCCAGCACATGCGGGCCAGGACCCAAGGCATTGTGCCGGGAGGTATTTGGGCCGCCTTACGGAGACGCCGAAGCGGCTTAACCCCTAAATTTTGAGTGCACGGATGAACAATCCAATCCGATATGACAGCAAACGCACACAGGATTTTCTTAACATCCATGTCACAACAACCCTAGTTTGTTATTTTTAAATTGCTGTTCCCAAAGAATATAGTGGACCCAGAAATTCGGACAATCTGGGAGGCCTTCAAGTGTTACACTGGTCACGTTATGCCCAAACAAAAACACTACACGCCGACGTTCAAGGCTCAAGTGACCTGAGAACTCCTCAAAGAGGAAAAAACCGTCACGCAGATTGCGGCCGAGCAAGGCGTTCATCCGGGGCCATGGCATCGGTGGAAGCGCCAAACTCGCGAACACGCAGCACAACTCGCCGAATTGTATGCTCCAATGGGAAAATTCACGACGCAAATCGAGTGGCCCAAAAAAATCTGGCCTCGACCCTTTCTCGCACTGAACGGCTGCAATTCGTGGAGCCGCAGTCCGAGAGCGTACCGATCAGCCTGCAGGTGACATGGCTCGGTCTAAACCGTACGCGTCTCTATTACCGGCCCGTCGGGCCGGATCCGCAAGAAGTGGCGATTAAACATCGCATAGACGAGATCTATACGGCCTCCCCGTTTTATGGCTCTCGACGTTTGCCCGCCCCGGGACGGGACGGGCACTCCTTGGCGTGGCCGATCGCCACGATCGTGGCCGCTGGTGAACGTGCCGATATAAGTCCCGCCTTTTCACACAACCGCTTTAGAGAACATGTTCTGGCCACAATCACAACCATAAGGACGAATTTCGACCTGACCCAATGCATCAACTGCGAAGAAACGAGCGTATGGGCACGACCAAGGATAGGATAAGGAAGCTCCGGACTCAATCTTTCGTGAGTCCAGTGTTGTTCTCGCCCCAACGACTTTCAATAGACATGGTATTCCCAAAAAGAGTGTATCCATGTGGCCCACAGCGCCGCCCAATAGCAGCTCCATCGCCAGAATGCTTCCCGCTAGCAGCCAGTGAATCCGTGACATGGCCTGCGATGGTCGATAGTTTCCCGGAGTGGGCATGACAGCCGCATTCCTTCTTCTGGACCTTGAGAGTGCCTCTATCTGTTTTTGCTAAGTCTTTCGACACGCTTTGAGGATTTTCCTGCTACTTTCCCTTGAAAAAAGATTGATACTACGAGATATTGTATCTATTCCTCATCCATACACCTATATTTAGATTGGGACTGCGTTGACGGGAGGGGTTAAGGGCTCAATGGTGACTTTGTAACCGAGGGCTTCGAGGCGTCGGGTTTCCCGGCGCACCACGGCTTGACGATCCCGGTGGTCAAAATAATTGATGCCCAGATCTTGGTAGACCGTGTCCGGCGTTTTCAAAATGGCGTAGGCGGCAATGAGAATATGGCGGCCGGTGGCCATGGCGGCGCGTTTCTTGCCGCGTCGCCCCGCCAAACGATGATACACCGCCCCGAGGTAGGTTTTCGTCTGGCCGGCGGCCTGCCCTGCCTCCACCAGGGCCTCCCGGAGGGCCTTACTGCCTTTGCGGGTGCGGGCGGGATGCGCTTGCTTTGCCGGCACTTTCATTTTGCCCGGGACTGAATCCCGCCCAGGAACTCAAATGACGAGCAGACGGAAACCGTTGCCTATCTCCCCCCACTTCGGCGATAATGGTTTCGGCGGTACGGCGTCCGACCCCGGGAATGGTTTCTAATCGGGTGAGGGCGTCGTCAAAATTTGCGAGTCGTTGGCTGATCTCGGTATTGAGGGTGGCAATCTGGCGATCCAAAAAGGTGATGAGCTCTAATTGGACGCGCAACATCAGTTGCTGATGACGCTGTACCACACCGCGCAAGGCGGCCACCAGAGTCTCCTGGGAAGCCCGAATCCGCCCGTCAGCCAACTGGGATAAGGCCACCGGATCGGTTTCTCCGGCCGCCCAGGCGGCCAGAATCCGTTGACCCGTCACTCCCAGAATGTCGGTGATGACACGGCTGAGCTTGACGTTGGCCCCTTCCAGCACCTTCTGGATGCGATTCGCTTCGGTGGCTCGCAGTTGAATAAGACTCTTGCGGTAGCGAACGATCTCGCGCAACTCCCGTTGCGGGCGGGACGGAATATCACGGCCCTTTAAGGCGCCCAGACGTAGAAGATAGGCAATCCCGTGCGAATCTTGGACGTCCGTCTTGCGTCCGGGCATCCCCTTAATGTGATGGGGATTGACGACCCAGACGGCCGTGAATTCATAAGATTCGAGCAGATTCACCACCGGTTTCCCGTAGACCCCGGTGGCCTCCATGGCGACATGGGTCACCCCGCACGCCATCAGCCAATCTCCTCAGGCGAGCAACTCCTCCGTGACACTGCCAAAGGTGCGGGTTTCGGTGAGGTCTGGGGTCAACACCGTGGCCACAATCACCTTCTTGTGGATATCCAATCCGGCTCCATGGGTAATAAATAGCTCATCCATTATGGACACCTCACCTGATCAAAATCCTTCGACAGCCACGGAGCGTCTGAGAATTCTCCCTTGCGTGCTCGGCCTTGAGGCCGGCAACAGTCTTGAGTGCTCGACGTGGCCGGAATCTGTCTCCTCAACGAGCTCGTAGCATCAGAGTGAACCCGATCTCGGTCGAAGGTCTTCTGGATCATAGCACAACTCCCTTTTTCATGGGTCTGAGTGTCCCGCGCTGCGGGACATGGGCGTCTCCTCTCAGTGTAAACGATTCGACCTTCAGCAAAGTGTGTCGGGCTGTTTGGCATTTTTCCGTAAACTATCATTTAGCACCTGCAACGGTTCCATGAGGACCTTTGCCCCGTGCTCTCGGGCCCTTTGACAATGAGCCCGGGCATCTTCCACCGGTATCATCACCGAATGGGTGATTTCGCCTGGATGAGGAGGGTGCGGGTCAACACGGACATCTCCAATGATGAGGGTACCATCACCAAAAGACAGTTGGGAGCGGTGGTTCTCTCCGATCCGGATCCTCTCAACGAATCCGAATGCGTGCGTAAGCCATTTTACGGCTCTTCGCACATCAGGGTAGATCAGTACCGGAAAAGAATCAGGAACCGAACGGTTCTTTCTCATTAGAAATTCCTCCTTGTTCGAGTGGAATCATTGCGTTCCCTCCTTGGGCAACACTGGTTGTCGAAGGATTGTCCGCAGTTTACTTGGCGCGATTTTTCTGAAGTCACTGAAATATATTTCGTGATGTTTTTTGACCATTTTCAAACCTTGTTCCGGGATAAACTGATCGTGCATTTGTTGAAGTATCTCGGCTTCATCATCATATGACCCAATATGTAGTGTCTGCACGCAAGTGCCTTCATCAAGTGTTTCAAACCTAAGTTTTGATAGGTTGAGTGCTTGGCCTTTTTCAGCTACTTGCCGTACGGCCTGTTGTAACCCATTCGGGTTGCATAAGCATAAGCGTAAATTCCCACTGTGTTTTATCCCGGGCAGAAGTAAATGTTGCCATATTTCGAGCCCACCACAATCCTTCCAGTGGCATCACCACATAATCCTTGCCGAGTTGCTTGCTCGCAAACTTTAGCTTATACGCAATCGGATATAACGTCTGTACTGCATTGCCGAAGTCATTTGACGTATTTGGATCGCCTTGCCCATCAATCATGAGATATTTCAGCTTGGGAACATCCACGATACGGAACTTATGGAATTCAGCTTGATAGCAATCAAGCGACTTCTTCAAATCCACTTTAGCCACAGAAAAACCTCAACTTTCGCAGCTTTGGGGTCTTGAAAAATTCTTAAAGATGCCGATTCCATTCTCCGCTTCTTTCGGCAGAAAGAGGCTTAGGAGCAGATCCTCACCGTTATTTTACCAGCCTGTCCCCAAGTCGGAGTTGATTGGCCCTAGCGGAACTTTCCTAGTTATGAGCCCAAAATGGCCTCATAGTCTTGCCGTGTCTCAAATTGCTGTATTATACAAGAATTCTTGGCCCCATTAACCCCTGTTTGGCCGAAAAAAAATTTTATTTTA